>NZ_BAAJYT010000019.1:0-44464 GCF_057541515.1 Acidovorax sp. KNOB132 | reverse complement strand
GTGTCCTGAGCCGGCGGCGCGGCAGAGCGGTGGCCCGCTCGCCTGCCTCTGTGCTGGGACACCGGTGCCGGGCCGCGCCCGGGATCGCACCGCGCCCGGCTCGGCCTGGGCCAGCGGCCATCGGGCAAGCGTTTCCCCGCTTATTTTTCTGAATGAGGCACTTGGAGACCTGGATTTACAGGCGGTTGCAAGGGCGCTGCCTATGATGCGTGCAATGACCCCTGCCGATATCCGCCACCAGTTCGAAATCCAGCGGCGTGCCAGCCGGGACCATGCCGACGTGCCCCTGCTGGTGCGCCGAGAACGCCTGCTGCGGGTGCGCAAGATGCTGGACGAACATGGCCCGGTGCTCGCGGCGGCGGTGCAGGCCGATTTCGGCATGCGATCGCCGCGCCTGACCGAGGTGGCCGATCTGTTCGTGCTGCGCGCGCAGCTGTCGCACACGCTGCGGCACCTGGCCCGCTGGGCCAAGCCCCGCAAGGTCTTCACCCCGATGTTCCTGCAGCCGGCGCATGCCTGGGTGCAGCGGCAGCCGCTCGGCGTGGTGGGCGTGATCGCACCATGGAACTATCCCGTGCAGCTGGCGCTGGCGCCGGCCATCGGCGCCCTCGCTGCAGGCAACCGGGTGATGCTCAAGCCCAGCGAACTCACGCCCCACACCTCTGCGCAACTGGCCTCGCTGGTCTCGCAGTTCTTTTCGCCCGACGAGTTCTGCGTGGTGCAGGGCGATGCCGCGGTGGCGGCGCTGGTCGCCTCGCTGCCGTTCGATCACCTCGTGTTCACCGGCTCCACGGCGGTGGGGCGCAAGGTGGCGCAGGCCGCCGCCGTGCACCTGACACCCACTACGCTGGAGCTCGGGGGCAAGTCCCCGTGCATCCTCGATGCGGACTGCGACCTGCAGGACGCCGCGCTCAAGATCGCGCACGGCAAGCTGCTGAACGCGGGCCAGACCTGCATCGCCCCGGACTATGTGCTGCTGCCGCGCGGGCGCGAAGCCGCGTTCGGCGAGGCCTACCGCGCCGCCGTGGCACGGCTCTTTCCGTATTTCGAGGGCAACCCCGACTACGCCTCCGTCATCAACCCCCGGCAGCTGGCTCGCCTGCGCACCATGCTGCAGCAGGCGCAGACGCAAGGCGCCGACGTGCAGGTGCTCGAACCCGTGCCCGGCTCCCCGCCACCGCCCGCGCAGGGCATCGGAGACGGGGTGGGGCGGCAGATGCCGCCGGTGCTGGTCTTCAACGCCAGCCTGAACATGCAGGTGATGCAGGAAGAGATCTTCGGCCCCGTGCTGCCCGTGCTGGGCTACGAGCGGCTGGACGACGCCATCGCGCACATCAACGCCGGGCCGCGGCCGCTGGCGCTGTACTGGTTCGGCCGCAACGAAGCCGTGCGCGACGATGTGCTGCGCCGCACGGTGAGCGGCGGCGTCACGGTGAACGACACGCTCATGCACATCACGCACGACAACCTGCCGTTCGGCGGGGTCGGCGACAGTGGCTGGGGCGCCTACCACGGCGAGGCGGGCTTTCTGCGCTTTTGCCACCAGAAGTCGGTGCTGGTGCAATCGCGCTGGTCCATGGGCTCGGCGCTCTACCCGCCGTATGGCGCGCGTTTCGACCGCGTCATGGGCCTGCTGCGCCGCTGGCTTTAGCCGCCGCGGGGCCCTCGCACAGGGCCCGGGACAGCCGGGGGCTGGAGTGGAAAAACCATTTGCGGCGACAATGCCGCTCCTTTCGTTTTTTCATCCCCTGTTTTCGTCCCGTTTTTTCCATGTCCAGTATCCAGGTCCGTCCCGCCACGCTTCGCGATGCCAAAGCCATTGCACAGATCCATACCGTCTCCGCAGCCGAGGTATACCGTGGCTTGTTGCCTGACGACCAATTGAAATCCCTCTCTTCGGTCGAGAAGCGCCAAGCCTACTGGCGCGAGGCCATCGAGTACTGCGAGCCCCAGGTCCAGGTGGCCGTGGACGGCGACAAGATCGTCGGCTTCGTCGGCTTCGACCGCTCGCGCGATGAAAAATCGCGCCCCACCACCGGTGAAATCTGGGCCATCTACGCCGCCCCCACCCACTGGAGCCAGGGCGTGGGCGTGGCCCTTTGGGACGCCGCACGCGACGGCCTGCAGGAAGAGGGCTGCACCAACGTCACCGCCTGGGTGCCGCTGCGCAACGAACGCGCGCTGCGCTTCCATGAACTGGCCGGCTTCAAGCGCGAAATGTCCACGGCCAAGACCGCTGTCGTCGGCGGTGTGAAGATCGAGGAAGTGCGCCTCAAGCGCCCCTTGAACTGATCCGCCGCCTCCCCTGACTTTCCTTTTCGCACACCCTTCATGATCCACTGGACCGAGCACGGCGAGGAGCGCTCAGCGCCCTGGCGCAGCGAGAGCAACGCTGCGGCGCCCCGGCGCGTGGTGCTGGCCGACGACACGCTCGCGGCCGACACCGCCTATCGGCTGGCGTGCGAGGGCACGGGCCTGTTGTGGCACGGCGATTTCCAGAACGCGCGGCACCTGCTCCAGGCGCTCATGCGCCGCGCGGACAAGAAGCCCAAGGCCAAAGGGGCCAAGGGCGGTCGCAAGGCCCACGCCGGTGGCTCTGCAGCCGAGAGCACGATCCCTGCGCAGGCCTTCCATCTGCACCGGCAGGCCCAGGCGCAACGTGCGCGCACGCTGGGCATGCTGCTCGTGCCCGTGGAGGGGGACCGCACCATCGCGTTGCGCCGTGCGCCCGATTGGCGAGAGGCATTCGCCGAGGCCTGGGGGCCGGCCGACGGCACCGCCTGCGTGGTGTCGCTGCGCGAAATGCTGGGGCTGGTCGGGGCACACGAGTGGCGAAAGAAGGGTGTGGAGATTCCCGCCCTGGGCACGCCCCAGGCCCCGCGCCGCATCCATCCGCACTACGGCGTGTTCTCGCCCGTGCGCGGGGAGTATGTGGACCTGGTGGCCCAGGCGCCGCTACCGGCCAGGGATCTGGCCTTCGACATCGGCACCGGAACGGGCGTGCTCGCGGCGGTGCTGGCCCGGCGCGGCGTGCACCGCGTCGTGGCCACCGACCAGGACCCCCGCGCTTTGGCCTGCGCCCGCGACAACATCCATCGGCTGGGCCTGTCGGCCCAGGTCGAGGTGGTGCAGGCCGATCTCTTTCCCGAGGGCCAGGCGCCGCTGGTGGTGTGCAACCCGCCCTGGCTGCCGGGGCGTGCCAGTTCGTCCATCGAGCATGCGGTCTATGATGAAGACAGCCGCATGCTGCGCGGCTTTCTGTCGGGCCTCAAGGCGCACCTGGCGCCAGCCGGCGAAGGATGGCTGATCCTGTCCGATCTGGCGGAGCACCTGGGCTTGCGCTCGCGTGACCAACTGCTCGAATGGGTGGCCGGCGCAGGCCTGCGGGTGGTCGATCGGCACGAGGTGCAGCCCCGCCATCCCAAAGCCGCGGACGCTACCGATCCGCTGCATGCCGCACGTTCGGCCGAGCGCACCTCGCTCTGGCGGCTGGCTGCGCTGTAGGCACTGCGCCAAGCGCCACCGGTTTCCTTTTCACACCGGCAGCAGTTGCTCCATGCGCTCGCGCACGGCGGCAGCGCGTTCGGGGCCGGCCAGCAAGGTGATTTCATCCAGCAGCGCCTCGCTCACGTCCAGCATGCTGTCCCGGTCGCGCGCACCGCGCAGCGCTTCATGGAAATTGCGGGCCAGGTCGGCATTGCGCCGCGCGAACATGCGCTCGCAAATGTCGAACAGGTACATGCGGGCGCCGGCCAGCGAACGCAGGGCGTTCGACGGTGCCGGGGCTTCGTTCGTGGCGGCCGGCGCAGTGGAAGGCGCGGGCGTTGTGTTGGGGCTGGCCAGGTAACCCTGGCGCATCAGTTGCTCGACGATCTGGGCGCCGATGCCGTTGTACATGGCCTGCAGGTCCTTCATCGGCCGGCCATCGGCCAGCAGCAGCAGGGAGCGTTCTCGCAGGCTCAGTGTTCGCACGCCGGGGGACAGTTCCAGGCGGGCCTTGTCGGTTCTCAGGAGCAGCATGGAAGGGGCAAAGATCAGGCGGGAGCCTGATTGCACCGCACTCCCGTGACGTGGCGATGACGCCAGCAGGGCCACGCGGCTGCGTGCGGCCAATGCCCACGGTTCTGATGCCGGGTGCGGAACTTGCCGCGAAGGCCGGTGGTATTCTCGCGGGCTTCGCCCAGGGGGGAGAAGCATGCTGACGGAACACCCAATGAACAAGAAAACAATTGCAGGCGCCGCCGTGGCGCTGGCTGTCGTGGCCTATGGTGGCGCGACCTGGTATCTGGGCCAACGGGCCCAGTCGAGCTACCAGGAGGCGCTGGTCGATCTGCGCCAGGCCCTGGGCCCGGAGGCCATCGTTTCCGAGGAATACCACAAGGGCTTCTTCTCATCGCAGGCCAAGCTGGTGCTGCAGTGGACCCCGCCCCGCACGGCCGAGCAGGTGGAGGCCAATGTGCCGCCATCGCCGCCGTTGCGCCTGGCCGTGAACAGCACCGTGCACCATGGCCCGTTGGCGGGCCGCCGCCTGGCGGCCGCCGTGGTGGATTCGCGCTTTGCGCTGGATGGGCTGGACGCGCAGGCCACCAAGGACCTGGCCAAGGTGACCGCTCCCACCCTGACCACCGTGCACCACCTGACGGGCCTGCACGACCTCCATTTCCAGTTGCCCGCGGGTGAAGTCGGCAACGAGGAGATGACGTTGCGTTGGCAAGCCATGGTCACCGACATGACCCTCAGCGGGGACCGCAAGCACGTCAAAGGCAGCTTCCAGTGGCCCGAATTCGCGATGGTTGGAGTGCCCGGCGGTACCCCGGACGAGGAAGACGAAGAGGCCAGGCCGGCGGCCCGCATCACCATGGCCATGAAGGGCATGGACGGCACGTTTGAAAACGAGGTGATTGAAGGCATGTGGCTTTTCGGGCCCGGCACCGGCACGGTGCGGCTCGCGGAGATGGACGCCAGCAGCACCCCGGCCGCAGGCGGCGCGGCAACGTCCCTGTTCTCTCTGAAAGAAGTGGCCGGGTCGTCCACGATCGAAAGCAATGGCGCCACGATCAGCATCGCTACTGCGCTCAACGGCAAGGGCAGCATGGGCCCGCTGAATTTCGAATCGGTGGGCTTCGAAGAAAAGTTCCAGCGCATCGACCTGGAAACGATCAAGCGCTTTCAGCAGGCACTGATCGAGGCCTACCGCACACAGGGCCTGGCGAGCGCGGCCTCCCAAACGGAAGAGCGCATTCTGGCTTTGCTGGAAGAGAGCGCTCCCCGCCTGGTGGCAGCCCTTCCGGCTTACTCGATGAAACTCATGGCCACCTACCAAGGCCAGCAGGGGCAGATCGAATACGGTGGCGAAGTGCAGCGCGCTCCCTCGGCCGAAGAGGTTGCGCAGACGGGCTGGAAGGCCGCGTTGATCAAGGGCTCGATGCTGAATGCCAGCGCGCGTTTGCCCAAGGCGTGGATTGCGCCCATCGCCGAGGCCGCGGGCAAGAAAGACATGAAGAGCGAAGACATGGACGCCATGATCGGCATGGCCCAGGCGGCCGGGTTCCTGCGGCAGGAGGGCGACAATCTCACCAGCGTGGTGAAAATGGAAGCCGGCCAGGTCAAGCTCAACGGCAAGAGCATCGACCTGCCAAAGGGGACTTTCTAAAATAGCGTGCTTCGGTGGCTTCGGCCATCGGTCGGCTGCTCGCCAGGGCCCTTCGGGCCCTTTTTGTTTTTCCGGGCGCCGGGCCGTTCGTGGGGCTGCAGGCAGTCCTTTTCCTTGTCGTTACCTTCATCGGAAATTCCGGATTCACGGCCATGGGCGCTCGGCGCCGGTGGCGCAAAGGCCCATTCACGCTGCCATGACCTTGCTGCTCGCGCCCATGGAAGGGCTACTCGACTTCGTGCTGCGCGACGTGCTCACCCGCGTGGGTGGGGTGGACCGCTGTGTGTCGGAGTTCATTCGCATCACCGGCACCTTGCTGCCCGACAAGGTGTTTCTTCGCTACCTCCCGGAACTGCGCCATGGCGGCAGGACGCTGGCGGGCGTGCCGGTGCGGGCGCAGTTGCTGGGCTCCGATCCCGTCAGCATGGCCGAGAACGCGGCGCGCCTGGCGGCACTGGGACCCGAGGGGATCGATCTGAACTTTGGCTGCCCGGCCAACGTGGTCAACCGCCATGGGGGCGGTGCGGCACTGCTCAAGGAGCCGGAGCGCATCGCTGCCGTGGTCGAGGCGGTGCGCCGCGCCGTGCCGCCGCACCTGCCGGTGTCCGCCAAGATGCGGCTGGGCTACCACGATGCCTCCCTGGCCCGCGAATGCGCACAGGCCATGCAGGCCGGCGGCGCGTGCGAATTGGTGGTGCATGCGCGGACCAAAGCCGACGGCTACCGGCCGCCGGCCTATTGGGAGCAGATCCCCGCTGTGCGCGATGCCGTCTCCATCCCGGTGGTGGCCAATGGCGAGATCTGGACCGTGGCCGATGCGCAGCGCTGCCGCGAGGTGTCGGGATGCAGCGCCCTGATGCTCGGGCGGGGCATGGTGGCCGATCCCGGCCTGGCCCTTGCGATCCGCTCGGCGGACGCTGGTGACGCCGACGTGCCTGCATTGCCTTGGTCGGCGCTGCAGCCGCATCTGTCCGATTTCTGGCGTCTGGTTTGCGAAGACCTGGAGCCCCGCCAGCGCGCGGGCCGGCTCAAGCAATGGCTCAATCTGCTGCGCCGGCGGTTTCCGGAAGGGGAGGCGGCGTACCAACAGGTGCGCACCATGACGGATCAACAAGACATCACGCAATGGTTGCACCGGCAGCCGATGCCCGATCCGGCTTGAAACCAACTTGCCCTGAGGGTAGGGCGGCCCTGCCTCGGCTGAGTGCGGACCAGACGGTTCCGTCAGGTCGCACCTGAGGACATGGGCCCGCGAAGCAGGCCGCCTGTTTCGCGCTACAAAAGGTGATCCGGTGCCAATGGCCCCAGGAGCTTCAGCAGCAAACGCAGTCCCAGACCGGTATCGGGGTCCGTCGTGGCGTCTTCGAGGCCGCTGCCCTGGGGGGCTCGCCAAACCAATCCCTGTTCGGTCTTCTCCAGTCGCCAGGCGCCTTCGCGCATGGCGGTTTCGATCTGCTCTGACGCCATGCGGGAGAGGGCCCGGCTTTGGATCAGCAGGGCAATCTCGGTGTTCTGCAACTGGGAGCGCAGATCCAGGTTCATCGAACCCACCACCAGCAGCCGGCCGTCCAGCACCAGCACCTTGGAATGCAGCATCGACCGGGACTCGCCCGTGGCGGCGGCCCCCGATGAACCGAACGTCGACTTGAGGCCTGCCTGCTCGCTGCGCAGTTCATACAGCTGCACGCCCATGGCCAGCAATTCATCGCGGTGCCGCGCGTAGCCCACATGGGCAACCGGCGCATCGTTGGACGCCAGCGAATTGGTGAGCACCCGCACTCGGACTCCCCGTGCCACGGCATCGGCAAACGCCTTCTTCATGTCCTCGCCGGGCACGAAATAAGGCGAAATGATGAGCAGGTCCTGCCGTGCCTGGGCCAGCAACTGCAGAAGGCCGTCCACCACGGTTTCTCCTTGCGCTGCATGTTCTGCAGAGGCTTGGAGCGCCTGCGTCCGCGGTGTCGTGGGTGAGGGCGCGTTGTTGTCGGAATGGGAACCGGATGCGCTCACCTCGACGGCTGCCCCTGGCTTCATGTCGCCTACGGGAATGCCGCGCTCGCCTTCGGCGGGAATCTTCGCGGGTTGGTCCGCCAGCATGGCGGCCGGCGCCCAGACGAAGGCTGCCGCACCGAGGTCCATGGCTTGTTCGTTCCAGACGCGCTCACGTTGCGCCTGCGTGGGTCCATCGCTGGATGGGCGGGGCTCGCCGTCCGGCGGCTTGGGCCCGTCCCGCCGGTCGGAGGCCGCAGTGCGCGTCCCTGAAGGGGGGGCGTTGCTGTTGTCACCATCACCCTGTCGCTGCTGTTCGGACGCTGGCGCCTTCGAGGTCTGTTCGCGCAACCTTGCCAGTTCCTGCTGGGTGATGAGCGACTGCACGGGGTAGGCGCGCTGGTTGTTCCAGTAGCTGTCGAAGCTGCGAGACAGATCCTGGACGATGGGGCCCACGGCGAGCACGTCCAGATCCACGAAATTGCCCGAATCGGCATTGCCGAAATAGGCATCGCCCAGATTGCGCCCGCCCGTTACGCCCATCACGTTGTCCGCGATGAACAGCTTGTTGTGCATGCGTTGCTGCACCCGGGAAAAATCGGTGACAGAGCCCCACAAGCGCCCCAGCATCGAACCACGCGGCCCAGCGACCGGGTTGAACATCCGCATTTCCACATTGGGCTGGAACGCCATGCCCATGACCAAGGCATTGCGCCCCGTGCTGTGAAAGTCGTCCAGGAGAATGCGAACACGTACCCCGCGCCGTGCCGCCGCTGCAATGCCGCGCAGCAACCGCTCGCTGCTGGCATCCGCATGGATGGCGTAGTACTGCAGGTCCAGTGTTTTCTGTGCGTTCTCCACCAGGGCGAGGCGGCTGCCATAGGCTTCCTGGGGGCCGCTGAGCAGGAGAAAACCGGAGTCGTGGCGTGCTTGGTCAGCGCGGCGGCGATCCTCCAGCACCTTGGACAAGACTGTATTGCTGGCAGGTAACTCTGCTCGTGAGACAGGACGGTCGACTCTATCTGGCAGACCGGCACAACCTGAAATGAAGAGCAATGCGACGAGTGCTGAAATACCGCGCGAAATATACAAACTGGGATGTCTCACTCGTGAGGTTTTTATGGATGTGCCGGTGCTGTGGGCTGGATGGTTAGTTGGTCAGTTCGAAGCCGTTGCGGTACAGCTTGAGTCGGTCGATGGTTTGCAAGATCGTGCTCTGCCTGTCTTTGAAATAATGATTCTTCGCATCTCTTCATTTTGAGTGGCCGTCGATACATCATTCCGCTTGATGGTCAAGGTGAGATTTTCTGGATAACTTCCATCTTTTTTTCGAGAAAATCCGGAACTGTCAAATGTTAAATAAGGATCGGCGCCAGTGGCCGTACCGTTTCCCGATATGGTGAAATAACTTGCTGGGGCCTCTTGCTTCATGACAGTTCCATCCCCGCTTTCGCTATAGGTCTGGCTGCGATCCTTATCAACGAAAACGATCCAACCAGTACCCCAATCGGCACCACTGGCTGGAATGACATAGGCACTGGCATTTTGCTTCATTGCCTCTGCTTTTGCAGTATTGATGGCTACCAGAAGAGAGTTGGCAAGCGAAGATAGCTGAGAATTCCGCTGAAAGGCCTGGAACCCTGGCACGGCCACCAAAAGCAGTATTGCAGCAATGGCCATTGTTATTACCAGTTCAATCAGGGTAAAGCCATTCTGCGATTTTGATGTTTTACTCATGGCCAGCAAAGCCTGGGATTGCTTGTATTGCCGCTGCATTTTTTTTGTGCCATTGCTCATTAATTCCAGATTGCCGACGACAGGATCTGACTTTACTGGAGTCGCGATCACTCTCACGCATTGTGAAATGGGCAACGTCCCGGTGCCAGTTGCAGGGCATGTACTGGCAGACAGGAGGTAAGCCGCCGCAGACAAGCCTCCATCGCCAGAAAATGTTTTAAAGGGAACCGTGGAGGCCGTGACACCCCCGCAGGCAGTGGATGGAGAGGGGGCTAAGGCAGCAACAGTCCCGCTGCTGTTGCTGAATGCCAAGTAGCAATTATTTTGTGTCATGTATCGCTCCTGCTGCTGAAGAAGCTCTGCCAAGGCGGCCCGCCCTTGCGCTCGCCGGCCTTTCAGAATGGAGTCGTTGTAAGCAGGATAAGCAACTGCTGCCAGAATGCCAATCACTGCCACCACGATCATGAGTTCTATCAGGGTGAACCCCCGGTTTGCTTGCGCGTTCATAGCTTGACTCACTTGTTTTTCATGTCTTGGTAGTTGTTGATCTGGCGCCAGCTTAGACGACCCACGGCCTCGGTGATGCTGACGACCTGCGTGCTTGTGCTGGCGCCGGATTGCCCGATCGTTGTGCTCCTCAACGTCGTGGTTCTCCATCCCCGACCGGTGCTGTCCAGTGGAGTGGGCGGCGTTTCGGATTCATTCACGAAGAACATGCTCGGTCCCAACAGACCCACGGTCGAAAGGTTGTATTTCCCTGAGCCATCGCCAATGTTGACCACATAGGCATTGCTGGTTCCGGGCGTGTTGGTGCAAGTTCCGGTAGCACCAGTGGCGCCAGGAATGATCGTATTAAAGGTGGCATAAAGGCTGCCTTGGTCACCAATGGCACTGACCAATTTTTCTCCAGAAACCGGCATATCAAAATACCACCCAGAACGTTGTGTTGCATCGGTATCCGACATGGCCCGGCCCCATTTGAATGCACCCACCGTGATGACCCTTGTGCCGGTATTGATGGCGCCTTGTTTCAGCCGCGCCCGTCCGCTGATGACACTTGCCGCCGCAGGGGAACTGTCTGCAGCCGTAAGACCATTGTCGTAAACGGCATAGAAACTGTTGGTTGCAGTCGACGTGTTGTCTGTCGTCTCCAGATATTTTCCTGTGCCGAAGGTGACATAAAAAGTTTCCAAGCCGGATACTGTTGGTCCCGAGAATATGGCTGGTGCTGCAGTAATCGGTTGGATGGTATTGCTCGAATCTTTGGCAATATACAAGGGGTAGGGCACAGGCGACCCTGCAGTGCCTTTGTTGAATGCCGTCAATTTATTCATATTCCAATCGCTGGTAGGCAGATTTTTTGAAAAATCAAGTTTCCAGAGGTTGCCATGAAAGTCTCCCATGTAGATCTGCGTGACCTCGCCAGCACTGCCCCAGAGCGGCTGAAAATTGGCAAGCCCCGTCGCTTTGGTGGAGCTCAGCGTGCTATCGATGGGCAAGGATATCTTGAAATAATTGGTTCCCAAGGTCCACGAGGTTCCAGGCTGCTTGTCCAATGCCAGCAGGAAAAGGGCGGGCTGTCCGGTCGTACTAAATACCCCATTGACATCGGGCACGTAATTGTTCGCACCGCTTGCCACGACTGCAAACCAACGATAGGTGCTGGTGCTGGCGCTCCCGCTGGTTTTCAGCTTTAGAATCTGCGGTTTCCCGATTACCTGGCCCATATCTGCATCGTCGGAACGCTTGAATTCCCACATCACGTTGGAGGCAGCAAAATTGGACGGGTCAGACACATCCAATGCAAAAACCCCGGAACCTCCTCCGCCTGTTCCCGAGACCAGGACAGTTTTCCAATCGGATGCCGTGCCATTGAATGCCACTTGCGCCTCTCCCACAACTGGTGGCGCATCGACATAGCTTTGATGGTTAGTCACATAGCTCGTGTTTGTCAGTGCTGAGAGTTTGGGGCCCATCCAGCTGGGAATATAGGCAAACAATTCGTCGCCAGTACCCGCGTTGAATGAATGCAGCATGCCGTCATTTGCTCCAACAAAAACAGCTGGCGTGCGATTGTTATAGCTACTCCGGAAGGCAGCATACCCGGCACCGGAATAGGCCGCGGTAGGTGCACCTGAATACACAACGCTGGAGTTGACGATGTCTCCGAGCAACGAACTGCGCACCCGGAAAGGATTGCCTTCCTTGGTTCGGTCTCCCCTCAAAAAGCTGACACGCGCTGAACCTTGCCCATCTGAAGATGCGGTAGGTTCTGCTTTATTGAGATAGCCTTGCAAGGCGCTTTCAATCGTTGCCCAAGTAAATGACGCCGCCACTGGATTCGCATTTCCGGCGGTATTTCCCACAAAAATCTTGCGATTGGCAGCGGGCGAAGCCATCACCGACAAACGGTCTGCTGCGCTCCAGTTCTGAGAACCCACGTTGAGGCTGGTGCCGGAGGCTGTCAGAGGTTCGGCGACAACGTCTCCGCTCCAGTTACTCGTATCAAACTTGGCAGAATACACGACGCTTCCCGACGTGCTGCTGATGGTCGTGGTAGAGGCTGAACTGCCTGCGATGCTTCTGGCTTGGGTCGACGCCCTGCTGAAAATATCGTCAAAGGCTGAAAGGACGCCACGTGCACTACTTTGAAGGTAGTAGGTGCCAGCCTCGCCAGGATCATTTTGCTTTTGCCAGACATTGTTGTCATTGGTGCCGTCTTGGCGCTTGAAAGGATTGCCATAGGTGTTATACGGCCTGGCTGCAGCGTTGCTGGGATCCGATTCGAAGCCGCCATACTTGGAGGCCATGAAAAACTGATTGGCAAAACGGCGTGTTGAGACGTTGTTTTGGTCCCCGTACTCATTGACGTCGAAAAGGAACGTTTTGACTCGGAGTCCTGGACGCTGTTTTGCAGGGGCTGCGGTCCAATCGGTTCCACGAATGTCGTGCGTGTGAGACCAATATGCCGACCCCATGATCTGGCTGGTTTGGGTACCACTCGGCACGCTACCGTTGGCCCCATTGGGATTGCCAGTGGTTCGGGTCACATTTTGACCATCTTGATAGGTCGTTGCTTGATTTCGCTCAAAAGCTTGAACCGTACTACGCCATGCATTAATGTTTGGAATATTATTTGCCAAATCAGGCGTTGGCAGTCTGTTTCCGTCATGGGTGTTCACGTCTCCAATGACAACCACGTTGCTTTTCAAGCAAGAATAATCCGATGCATTGCTTCTGTTGTCATATGGGTCGGTCCAGGTCGAGTAAGCCGGATAACCATCATACATATCAGATGAAATATTGCTCGTCGCAGCGGTGCTTGGCTGCAAGCCTTGCAGGTATCTGATCGTCTCGTAATGGAGTTCACCGACAGGGTCATACATTTTGTAGCGACCAGGTACAGGTCCGGTTCTGCCAAATTTGTTCAGATAGTTGATGACGCCGCTAATGTTCGGCGTTTGACTGGTATTGTTGTCGGGATTGGATAGGAATACTCCGTTGTTGGCATTCCATTCTGCATTGGGATTCCCGCCGCTGGGGGTGTTGTCCTGTCCCGTGGTGCTGAAAGTTTTGCTGCCGACATATTTCATCGGTGCTCGAAGCACCCCGCCATAGCGGCCGTTGTTATAGCTTGCCGTCTGGTCCATAAGATAACCAAAGGCAGCCAATCGCATCTGATCACTGTATTTCTGAATAACACCGGTTGGCTTGTAATTGCCATTGGGGTACTGCCTGCACAAATTGTATGCAGCACGCACGTCTTGCAAAACGCCAGAGGTGGTATCGCAGACTTGAACGCGTGCATAGAAAAAGCCATCGCTATTCAAGTTTGCGTTCACAGGCGGTGTCCACGATCCGCTGTAGTTTCGGTAGTAACACTGTTTAGCAGTGCCGCTCTTCGGGTCGCCAAAGATGTCATTGGTACAAGCCACGCCATTCGATGCGGGAGCCACCTTCCAGTAATTCACACCATTGACTTTGACTCCATACCAAACCTCTTTCGTTCCTGTAAAACTGCAGGTATTATTTTCAGTGGCGCATTGAGTTGTACCGCCGGGTCGATCTGTTGATGCATCGCTGACCGGTCCCACGGATGAATTAGTGGTTGGCGCGCCCAATTTATATGATGCCGGGCCTGTCGAACAGTTTCCGGTATTGGAAGTGCCAAAATAGATTCTATTCAGGGTATTGGCTACCCATATATCGTTTCCATTGGCAGCTGTGATCATTGCTGTAGGGACAGCTCCCCAATAAGTCCCTGCACTTCCACCATTTTTTTGCAGTTGTTTGGCCGGAAAATTGCTGGTATTCCACATGCAGACCGGGTCACCATTAGGAATGACTGCCCGTTGAAGTATGGTCAGGGAAGAGTTGGTAGTGGCTGTATCAATGTATCGATCACCGCCTGACAATGCCAAGCGGAGCATATCAATGGCTGAACTGCTGGCCCAGTTCAAAAAATTGCCGCTGAAGGCATTGGTGCACTTCCGTGCGGTTGCAGCACCGCTGCGATCGAAACGCTTGTAGTCTGCCGTTGTCAAGCCGCTTGCAGGTGTTTCCGATGGAGAATCGTTATATACATAGCAACTTTCCGCGTCATAATATCCCAAATACTCATTTAAATTAGAATAAGTATTGTCTGTGGCGCCTCCTGAGGGGTATTGTGAGCCTACTGTGGGATATTCAACGGATAAAGCCAGAGCCAAAGTGGGCTTGTCCACTGCCGCTGCTGCGTAGAGTGGATCTGCGGAAATATTGATTGCAGGTATGGAGGGCGCAGTGCCCGCGCTGAATGCAACAAATGAAATGGTTGCCATGATTGGCACGGCTGCCAATGCAATCCACTTCGTAGAAGACGATTTTTGAATGCTCTCTTTGCAGCCTGCAATTATTTTTATTGCTGCCGCAGTCCTGGAGGTATCAGAGTTGTTCATATAGTCCTCTTTAATTTCTGAAAATTACTTGCGATACTGTTTGAGTATCCGCATTCGGACCAAAGCCCATGGCAGTGATTCTGTAAATATACTTGACGTCTTTTGGATCTTTTGTGCGAGACATGGAGGGATCGGGAATTGGCTCTATCACATAGCGCGGAGGTTGAGCGGGCTGAATTCCTGCATTTCCAGATGGAAATGTCCGTCCTGTATAGGTTCCGAATACAGTGGTAGGCGCACTGTTTGATGTATTCGTGAAGTCCACGGCCAACCAAGCCGGCTTACCCGTGGCATTGAGGGCACATAACCCAATCGTGTTGCCAGATGTACCGCAGTCCTGAACAAACTGCGCAATATCTGTACTGCCTCGTTTGAAGATGCTATTTCTCTTGGTGGAAGAGCTCGCAGGTTGTCCCAAGATGTCAAATTCCGCATCCATCAATGCAGCTTCGGTGGATTGCCAAGCAATTTGAGTATCTCGGTCATTTCGGGTGCCGCGCTCCGCCATCATCGAAATCTGCACTCCTGATATTCCCAATATGGAAACAATCACCAGCAACAGCATCACTACAATTAATGACGCTCCTTGTTCTTTTGAAGCCCGGGGTAAAACTGCGAATTTCACAGATAAATCTTGGAATTTCAGCATGCTAATTGTCTTGTTGATAGTTGCGCAGGTGTACCGTGAATGTAACGGTTTGTCGCAATCTTCCATCGGATGACGTGAAAACGGTGCCTGGATCATTGGTGGCGTCTGCCAGGCCGCTGCCTATCGCGCCAGAATTGGAACCTTTGGCAATGCCCAGCGGATAGAGGGTTTGAGAGCTCTTGTCAATAGCCGAGCCGCTGGGGCCTCTGATAACCATGCCGATGCGCAGGCTCCTGACGCGTCGCCAATTGGAATAGCTGACGGCCGCATTTGACGTGTTGGTGATCTGGTCGGCCCTTAAATAACGCTCAGGCCCATTTTCTGGTGAACTTGCTGCACTTGCCGGTAAAGTGGCGTTGTTCGGGCCGATACCATCAACCCCGTAAAGCACCTGAAAGTTTTCCACGCCCCTGATCAGGGGCTCCGCTTCCAGAGAACCGGTTGAACCAATATGGGTGCACATGAGAGACGGATCGCCGTCTTGTCCGATACCAACGTGCAATATGCTCAATATGCGATCATATCGATCAACGGGTACCGTTGACGGTGCCACCCCCATGCAATCAATCATGGTTTGATCGGAAGTCGTGGCTGTCGGCACCAGTTGGCTGGTTTGATTTCTCAACACCAGAATATCACTGCCTGCACCTACGCCTGAGCCCCAATTTGAGCTTTCATCCCATGCGTCAGTTTCACTGCGTTTTTGGTTATTGATACCGTAGATGTTTGGCGGTGGATTCGATTCAATGCCAGCAGTACTATTGGGTACTGGAGTGGCCGCGTCTCTCACATCCTTATATCCCGCCTGTACGCCCAAGCGTTGAATCAGATCGACGGCAAATCTGCTGTTGTCTCGAAGTTGTGACGCTGCATCCACGCTGCTGAAGCCCTGCCTCGAAACGACCAATGCTGCTACTGCGACCAGCACAATCAGTAAGCTGATGACCATTGCCACCATCAGTTCGATAAGGGTTAAGCCCCTTTGCTGCCCCTTGGTTGCCAAATAATGTGGCGTGTAGTTGTTTTTTTTCATATTGAACTGGCGTTGCCACTAGTGACTGGGAAAATAATGTAGGGAACGCTTCCTGAGCTACTGGCCTGCTCCAATACGTCGTTTCCAGTTTTACTTCTATCAGTGGAATTGCGAGTCCATCCAATTTTTATCACGGCGATCTCATTCGCAGTGGCTCCTGATGAGGTACAGGCCCACTGGGGTATTCCATTGCTGTTGTACGGGGCACTGTCAAAACAGATAACTACGCGAGCTCCTGGCAGGGTGTTGTCTACCCGGGCGAGCCAATCCGTCATCTCGGCATTGGCAATATCAGTCGCTGATGTGCAACCCGTGGAAGCATTGCCCACGCTCAAGCAATACGATGGAGTGGCTGGCACCATGGACCCGCTCGACAGTGAAACAAGATACGGGTTATCGGCAGTTGTTGTCTTTACACCGATTTCTTTATTGCCCCGCATCATCTCCGCCAACTCTCTTGCCAACATCGCTGCTTGTGCTTGCAGTCGAGCCTCTCTATTGGATTGAAGGGCGAAAGCCTGCATGCCAACCAAGCCCAGCATGCCGAAAGACAGCACCATGATCGCGACCAAGACTTCAACCAAGGTGAAGCCCCGGGATTGCCTGATAGGTCGTGGACAGGAAAGGGTTTTGGCGGCCAGCCTGGACGGTGGTAACAGGGCAGAGAATGTCATGTGCGAATGTTACGGAGGTCTCCTTCAGTTCGCCCGCCCCTCCTGTGCCGTTGGCTCCATAAGGCTGACCGTTTGGCGGCAGAATGGGCGGCTGCCCGCCAACCGTGGCATCCAAGACTGGAGTTTTCTCAGGCCGTATGAACAAGTCAGCAGAGTCAAATTTCATGAGGAGGGCATTGGAGCTGGCGCAGCAAGGCCTCTTTCGAACCTCGCCCAATCCACGAGTCGGCTGCGTGATCGTCAATGCTTCTGGCACGGTGCTGGGCGAAGGATCTACACAGCCGGCAGGTCAGGCGCACGCTGAAATCATGGCGCTGCGCGATGCCCATGGGCGTGGGTTGTCGGTAGAAGGGGCCACTGCCTATGTCACTTTGGAGCCCTGTTCGCATCATGGGAGAACCGGTCCGTGCTGCGATGCTTTGGCTGACGCGGGATTGAGCAAGGTGTTTGCCTCTATCACCGATCCCAATCCCATGGTGGCGGGGCAAGGGGTGAGCAGATTGCGCGAGCGTGGCGTGGAAGTAGACGTGGGCCTTGAATCGCAAGCATCCCGCGAGTTAAACCTGGGCTTTTTCAGCCGCATGATCCGCCGACGCCCCTGGGTTCGCATGAAGGCAGCTGCCTCTCTGGATGGCTTGACGGCCTTGCATGGAGGTGAAAGCCAATGGATCACGTCGCCCTTGGCGCGCTCCGATGGCCATGCCTGGCGTGCGCGGGCGTGTGCGGTGTTGACTGGCATCGGCACCGTTCTGGCGGATGATCCACGGCTGGATGTCCGGGAGGTCGAGACTCCTCGCCAACCTGACCTGATTTTGTTGGACAGTCAGTTGAGGGTGCCATTGCACGCGGCCATTTTCAAAGCCGAGCGCCGGGTTTTTATTTACACGGCCATCCAAAACCCTGAAAAGGAGGCGTTACTCGCCTCGCGCGGTGTCACCGTGCTGCATTTGCCCAATGCGGAAGGGCACATCGACCTGGCTGCCCTGATGTTGGATCTGGGTCGCCTGCAAATGAATGAAGTGCATGTGGAAGCGGGCAGCCAGTTGAATGGCGCGCTACTGCAAGCGGGGTTGGTGGACGATGTGCTGCTTTATCTGGCCCCCAAATTGTTGGGGCCTGGATTGGGCATTGCGCACCGGGTGGCATTGTCCAAGCTATCCGACGGAACCGACATGGCATTCCAATCGGTCGAGATGGTCGGCCCGGACCTGCGCGTGGTCGCGCGGCTGTCCGGCCACGCTGATTTTTAAGACCCGATTTTCGCTTTGGCTTTTTGAAGGCTCATGGCTTGGCATATCCAAGACACGCTCCGGCGTTCGGTCGCCCTTTGCATTCTCTGTACAGCCTGCGATCGCGTTCGGCAGTCGACTCTTCGGAGGTGCTTCGTGGAGTGGTCGTTTTCAACTTGACCGTATTCTTTCTTTTGTTGTCCTGCGCTGAATTCGAGGCATCGGTCGTTGTCGCTGCATGGGCCGCAAGCGTATTCATGCCGAGTGAGACTCCGGCGCAAAGCAGGAAGGCAAATCCTGCAAGGTGTTTGGCGGTTCGAGTGGGCATGGGTTCCTCCCTGGGATTTTGATTTCAGGATATTGTGGCGCAAGAGCATGGTGGAAGCCGCTACGATGCCCGCTGATCTTTTGCTCTGGAAGTTTCGATGCGCGCTACCGTCATCCACCTTGAAGAATCCAAAATCCGTGAAGTGGCCAACGCGGGAATGGGCCGCAGCGATGTGCTCGCTTTCTGGTTTGGCGAAAGCGATGAGGTCACCCCTGAGCCTGTGCGGCGGGCGGCCATGGAGTCTCTTGGGCGGGGAGAAACCTTCTACTCTCATAACCTGGGGCTGCCCGAGCTGCGCAGCGCGATCGCCTCGTACACGAGCGCATTGCATGGGCCGATCGCTGCAGACCGGGTGGCCGTGACCTCCGGCGGGGTGAGCGGGCTGATGCTGTCCATGCAAGCGTTGCTCGATCCTGGTGACGAGGTGGTGGCGGTGACGCCGGTGTGGCCCAACCTGACGGCGCAGCCCCAGATCATGGGCGCCCGGCTGAGATGCATTCCGTTGCGTCCCCAGCCGGGGGGCGCATGGGTGTTGGACATGGATGCGCTGCTGGCTGCCATCACTCCCTCCACGCGGTTGGTGATCGTGAATGCACCCAACAATCCCACGGGCTGGACGCTCACGCGCGACGAGCAGCGTCAAATCATTCAGCACTGCCGTACGACGGGCACGTGGATACTGGCCGACGAGGTGTACGAGCGGCTCTATTACGACGATCCGTCCAACTCGGTGTGCGCGCCCAGCTTTCTGGATCTGGCAGAGGCTGAGGACCGATTGGTCGTGGTGCAGAGCTTTTCCAAAAGCTTCCTCATGACTGGCTGGCGTCTGGGCTGGCTGGTCATGCCGGCGGAAATGACTCATCACATGGGCAAACTCATCGAGTTCAATACCTCATGCACGAGTGTCTTCACCCAGCAGGCGGGCATTGCGGCTTTGCAGCATGCGTCAGAAATCACGCCCCGTGTCGTCTCTCATCTTCAGGTGTGCAGGGATGCGTTGGTTCCCTTGCTGCAGGCGCTGCCGGGCATTGAGGTCGCCAGTCCGCGTGGCGGTATGTATGCGTTCTTTCGGCTGCCCGGCCAGGGCGACTCTCTGGATTTGGCCAAGCAGTTGGTGCGGGAAGCCGGTTTGGGGTTGGCACCGGGCAACGCGTTCGGTCTGGAGGCGCAAGGATGGTTGCGTTGGTGCTTCGCTTCCCGCGATCCTGAGCGGTTGGTGCAAGGGGTGCAACGGCTCAAAACATGGCTCGGGGTATAATCGCAGAGTTTTGCATGGTGCAAGACGCACGCTTGTGGCCATTCCAGCCGCTTGCGCAAGTAAGACAGGGGCAGGGCAGCCACGCGCTGCAATCTCCGGCCCCGCAATTCAAGGAAAACCAATGATCGCATCCTCTATCAAGGCCGAAGTCGTCAAGGCCAACGCCCGTGCTGCCAACGATACCGGTAGCCCGGAAGTTCAAGTGGCGCTTCTGACGGCCCGCATCAACGAACTGACCCCTCACTTCAAGACCCATGCCAAGGATCACCACGGTCGCCGTGGTCTGCTGCGCATGGTGAGCCGCCGCCGCAAGCTGCTGGACTACCTGAAGGCGAAGGATGCTGAGCGTTACACGGCATTGATCGCCAAGCTGGGTCTGCGCAAGTAAGCGCATTCGCATGCCGAAACGCCTGGGTTAGCACGCTAGCTCAGGCGTTTTTTTACTTCGGAGCCGCAAAACAGAGCGAAGCTGTGTCATTCCAATGGCCTTGTTCCATCGAGGAAAAGGGCAGGGCCACTGGAATGGCATCGTGTTCTGAATTGCACTCCTTTGCAGGCTGGTTCTGTGTAGCCAGCGATTAAAAATGGAGCAAACATGAGCATTTTCAACAAAGTCACCAAGTCCTTCCAATGGGGCGACAAGACCGTCGTCATGGAAACGGGCGAAATCGCCCGCCAGGCTTCCGGCGCCGTGCTGGTCAACATCGATGACACCGTCGTTCTGGCCACGGTGGTGGGCTCCAAAACCGCCAAGCCTGGGCAGGACTTTTTCCCCTTGACGGTGGATTACATCGAGAAGACGTACGCTGCCGGCAAGATCCCTGGCAGCTTCTTCAAGCGCGAAGCCAAGCCCAGCGAGCATGAAACGCTCACGAGCCGCCTGATCGACCGCCCGATCCGCCCTCTGTTCCCCGAAGGCTTCTTCAACGAAGTGCACGTGGTCATCCATACGGTGTCGCTGAACCCTGAAGTGGATGCGGACATCGCCGCCATGATCGCCGTGAGCGCTGCGCTTTCCATCTCCGGCATCCCGTTCAACGGCCCGATCGGTGCGGCTCGCGTGGGCTACATCAATGGCGAATATGTGCTGAACCCCGGCCAGACGGCCCGCAAGAATTCCCAGATGGACCTCGTGGTGGCCGGCACCGAAGCTGCCGTGCTGATGGTCGAATCGGAAGCGCAGCAGTTGTCCGAAGAGATCATGCTGGGCGCCGTGGTGTTTGGCCATGAACAAGGCAATATCGCGATCAACGCGATCCACGAACTGGTGCGCGATGCTGGCAAGGCCGTCTGGGACTGGCAGCCGCCAGCCAAGGATGAGTCCTTCATCGGCAAGGTCAACGCCCTGGCGGAAGAAAAGCTGCGCGCGGCTTATCAGATCCGCAGCAAACAGGCTCGCACGCAGGCCTTGCGCGAAGCGACGGCTTCGGTGCTGTCGGCTTTGAAGTCAGAGGGCGCCGAGTTTGACGCGGTCAAGGTCGAAGGCTTGTTGTTTGACATCGAAGCCAAGATCGTTCGCAGCCAGATTCTGGCGGGCGAGCCCCGCATCGACGGCCGTGATACCCGCACGGTCCGCCCCATCGAAATCCGCAATGGCGTGCTTCCCCGCACCCACGGGTCCGCCCTGTTCACGCGCGGTGAAACCCAGGCGCTGGTGGTTTCCACGCTGGGCACCGAGCGGGACGCCCAGCGCATTGACGCACTGGCAGGCGAGTACGAAGACCGTTTCATGATGCACTACAACATGCCTCCCTTCGCCACGGGCGAAGTGGGCCGCATGGGTTCGACCAAGCGCCGCGAAATCGGCCACGGCCGTCTGGCCAAGCGCGCGCTGGTGGCGGTGCTGCCGACCAAGGAAGAGTTTCCCTACACGATGCGTGTCGTGTCTGAGATCACTGAGTCGAATGGCTCCTCTTCGATGGCTTCGGTGTGCGGCGGCTGCCTGTCGCTGATGGATGCCGGCGTGCCGATGAAGGCGCACGTGGCGGGTATCGCCATGGGTCTGATCAAGGAAGACAACCGTTTTGCCGTGCTGACCGACATCCTGGGCGATGAGGATCATTTGGGCGACATGGACTTCAAGGTGGCTGGCACCACGGGTGGCATCACTGCGCTGCAGATGGACATCAAGATCCAGGGCATCACCAAGGAAATCATGCAGGTCGCGCTGGCCCAGGCCAAGGAAGCGCGCCTGCACATCCTGGGCAAGATGCAGGAAGCCATGGGCGAGGCCAAGACCGAGGTCAGCAACTTCGCACCGAAGCTGTTCACGATGAAGATCAACCCTGAGAAGATCCGTGACGTGATCGGCAAGGGCGGTGCGGTGATCCGTGCCCTGACGGAAGAAACCGGCACGCAGATCAACATCGACGAAGACGGCACCATCACGATCGCGTCCACCGACAGTGCCAAGGCAGACGAGGCCAAGCGCCGCATCGAGCAGATCACGGCGGAAGTCGAGATCGGCAAGATCTACGAAGGCCCCATCGTCAAGATCCTGGACTTCGGCGCATTGATCAACTTGCTGCCCGGCAAGGACGGTCTGTTGCACATCAGCCAGATCGCTCACGAGCGTGTCGAGAAGGTGACCGACTATCTGACCGAGGGCCAGATCGTCAAGGTCAAGGTGCTGGAGACGGACGAGAAGGGCCGCGTCAAGCTGTCGATGAAGGCTTTGGCTGATCGCCCCATGGGCGACAGCGGCGGCCGTCCTGCACCTGCAGAGCGGGGGGAGCGCTCGGACCGTGGCGAGCGCCGTGAGCGCCGCGAAGGTGCCGATCAGCAGCAACAGCAACAGTCCCTGGCTTCCGGCGAGTCGTCGGGTCAGATGGACGCCTGAGTCCCAGCACGATTGAAATGAGCGCTGCCGGCGCGGGCTTTGTCTGCGCCGGCGCGGTATTCATCTCGACTTTTGTAGCAAGGTGATGGCTATGCGTGTGGTGGAAATCGAAAGCCCGGGCGGCCCCGAGGTTCTGCGTCTGGCAG
The DNA here is from genome assembly GCF_057541515.1 of Acidovorax sp. KNOB132. Taxonomy (NCBI): domain Bacteria; kingdom Pseudomonadati; phylum Pseudomonadota; class Betaproteobacteria; order Burkholderiales; family Comamonadaceae; genus Acidovorax; species Acidovorax sp. KNOB132. Next base: position 21,992 of record NZ_BAAJYT010000019.1, on the reverse strand, counting down.
AGCGTCCGGTGCCCGAGCCAACCCGGGGGGAGTTGCTCATTCGGGTCGCGGCCAGCGGCATTAACCGGCCCGACGTTCTGCAGCGCAAGGGGCACTACGCCCCGCCGCCGGGTGCGTCGGATTTGCCGGGGCTCGAGGTGGCAGGGGTGATCGAGCGGGGCGATCGGGCTGCGATGGACAAGGTCGGCCTCAAGGTGGGGGATCGCGTCTGCGCGCTGGTCGCTGGCGGTGGTTACGCCGAGTACTGCGTAGCACCCGTTGAACAATGTTTGCCCGTGCCGGACGGTTTCACCGACGTCGAGGCGGCCTCGCTGCCGGAAACGCTTTTCACCGTATGGAGCAACGTGTTCGACCGCGGCCGCCTGCAATCCGGTGAAACGCTGTTGGTGCAGGGTGGAAGCAGCGGCATCGGTGTGACGGCCATTCAATTGGGGCGTGCATTCGGCGCCGCGGTCATCGTCACGGCCGGCAGCGATGAAAAATGCGCGGCCTGCCTGGAAATCGGTGCACATCACGCCATCAACTACAAGACCCAGGACTTCGTCGCAGAGGTGCAGCGCATCACTGGTGGCAAGGGGGTGGATGTGGTGCTGGACATGGTCGCAGGCGATTACGTCGCCCGCGAGATCGAGTGTCTCGCCGAGGATGGGCGCCTGGTGATCATTGCCGTTCAGGGAGGCATCAAGGCCGAGTTGAACGCGGGTCTCGTGCTTCGCCGCCGTCTCACCGTCACCGGCTCCACGCTGCGGCCTCGGTCCGTGGCGTTCAAAGGCGCGATTGCCCGTGCCCTGCGCGAGCAGGTGTGGCCGCTGCTGGCATCCCGCAAGGTTCGCCCGATCGTGCACAGCACGTTTGCCGCGGCGGAGGCTTCCAAGGCGCACGCGCTGATGGAGTCCAGCCAGCATGCAGGGAAAATTGTTTTGACGTGGACCGCATGAAAAAGAAATTGATTGCCGGGAACTGGAAGATGAATGGCAGCCTGGCTTCCAATCAGGCTTTGGTGAACGCGTTGCGCGAAGGCATGGGGCAACCCGGCTGCGAAGTGGCGGTGGCGGTGCCTGCGCCTTACCTGGCGCAAGTGCAGGCCCTGGCCGACGGCTCCGCTGTTGCAGTCGCCGCGCAGGATGTGTCGGCGCACGAGTCCGGCGCCTACACTGGGGAGGCCTCTGCCGCCATGCTGCTGGAGTTCGGGGTGCGCTACGTGTTGGTGGGGCATTCCGAGCGGCGCCAGTACCACGGAGAAACAGACGAGGTGGTCGCGGCCAAGGCGCAGCGTGCGCTGGCGGCGGGCATCACACCCATCGTCTGCGTCGGAGAAACGCTGGCAGAGCGTGAGGCGGGGCATACGCAGGCCGTCGTCAAGCGCCAGTTAGCGGCCGTGGTGCACGCGAACGGGCACTGCATCAGCGAGATCGTCGTCGCTTATGAGCCCGTTTGGGCGATCGGTACGGGCCGCACCGCCACGCCCGAGCAGGCGCAGGAGGTCCATGCGGTGCTTCGCGCCCAATTGGCGGCGGCAAGCCCTCAGGCGGATCGCATCCGTTTGCTGTACGGCGGAAGCATGAACGCGGCAAATGCCGCCCAGCTGCTGGCCCAGCCTGATATTGACGGCGGTCTGGTGGGTGGGGCGTCGCTCAAGGCCCAGGACTTTTTGCAAATCATCGCCTCGGCGCAATAAAGACGCCGGCATACAGCTATCAAATTAGGAGTGAATAGAGAATGAACGCGCTTGTGAATGTGATTTTGGCAGTGCAGATCCTGGCTGCGCTGGGGATGATCGGTTTGATCTTGATCCAGCATGGCAAGGGTGCGGACATGGGGGCAGCCTTCGGCAGTGGAAGTTCTGGCAGCCTGTTCGGCGCCAGCGGCAGTGCTAATTTCCTGTCGCGCAGCACCGCAGTGCTGGCAGGGGTGTTCTTCGTGGCGACTCTGGCGCTGGCGTACTTTGGCAATGTCCGTCCCGCGGGTGTTGGCAGCGTGCTGGAAGTGCCTGGGGTGGTGGCGCCTGCTCAGCCTGCTTCCGGCGCGGCTTCCGAAGTGCCTTCGGTGCCCGTGGTGCCTGCCTCCGGCGCTGGGCAGATCCCTACCAAGTAAGAAGAAAAGCGCAAAATTTGATCCTGCTCCTCGGAGCAGGGTTTTTCCGGAGTAGAATCCCGGATTGTCTGGAAAGCCAAAAACCGAACGGGTTCCTCATGCCATCCAGATGCATAAATCAGCCGTCGTGGTGAAATTGGTAGACACGCTATCTTGAGGGGGTAGTGGCGAAAGCTGTGCGAGTTCGAGTCTCGCCGACGGCACCAAAACAAAAGCCCATCCAACACGCCCATCCTGGGGCGTCTGGGTGCAGCTTCAGCGGTGAGCACATCCTCCAGATGAACCTCGATCAGTACCTCCCCGTTCTTTTGTTCATCTTGGTCGGCATCGGTGTCGGCGTCGTCCCGCTGGTGCTGGGCTATGTCCTCGGCCCCAATCGCCCGGATGCGGCCAAAAACTCCCCCTACGAATGCGGTTTCGAGGCCTTCGAAGACGCGCGCATGAAGTTCGATGTGCGCTACTACCTCGTTGCCATCCTCTTCATTCTTTTTGATCTGGAAATCGCCTTCCTGTTTCCGTGGGCGGTTTCGCTCCACGAGGTGGGGCTGACGGGTTTCATTGCCGTTGTCATCTTCCTGGCCATCCTCGTCGTGGGCTTTGCCTACGAGTGGAAAAAGGGTGCCCTGGATTGGGAATGACCGGTCTTCATAAGGAATGACACGATGATTGAAGGCGTGATGAAGGAAGGCTTCATCACCACCAGTTACGACTCGGTGGTGAATTGGGCCAAGACCGGCTCGCTGTGGCCCATGACCTTTGGTCTGGCCTGCTGTGCGGTGGAGATGATGCACGCCGCGGCGGCGCGTTACGACATCGGCCGTTTCGGTGCCGAGGTGTTTCGCGCCAGTCCGCGCCAGTCCGATCTGATGATCGTGGCCGGCACGCTGTGCAACAAGATGGCGCCGGCCCTGCGCAAGGTGTACGACCAGATGTCCGAGCCGCGCTGGGTGCTGTCCATGGGTTCGTGCGCCAATGGCGGTGGCTACTACCACTACAGCTATTCGGTGGTTCGCGGCTGCGATCGCATCGTTCCGGTGGATGTGTACGTGCCGGGTTGTCCGCCCACGGCCGAGGCGCTGATCTACGGGATCATCCAGCTGCAGCAGAAGATCCGCCGCACCAACACCATCGCTCGCGTCTGAAGGGTTGACGATGACTGCCTTTGCTATTCGACCCGAAGCACTTCGGGACGCGATTGCCGCTGCGCTTGGCGACAAAGTGCGCCAGCTTTCGGTGGCGCTGGATGAGGTGACCCTGGTAGTTTCCGCGACGGACTACCTGGCGGCCATGCAGTTGCTGCGTGATGCGCCGGGCTGCCGCTTCGAACAGCTGGTCGACCTGTGCGGCGTGGACTACTCCTCGTATGGCGACGTCGGCGTGGAGGGGCCGCGCTACTGCGTGGTCTCGCACCTGCTGTCGGTCAGCATGAACCAGCGCGTGCGGGTGAAGGTGTTCTGCCCGGATGACGATTTTCCGGTCGTGCCGTCGGTCTCGGACCTCTGGAACTCTGCCAACTGGTACGAGCGCGAGGCGTTCGACCTGTACGGCATCGTGTTCGACGGGCACAGCGACCTGCGCCGTATCCTCACCGACTACGGCTTCATCGGGCACCCCTTCCGCAAAGATTTTCCGTTGTCCGGGCACGTGGAAATGCGCTACGACGCCGAGCAGCGCCGCGTTGTCTACGAGCCGGTCACGATCGAGCCGCGCGAGATCACGCCCCGCATCATCCGCGAAGAAAAGTACGGAGGCCTGCACTGAGGCGCTCGCGCCGAAAAGTGATCCACCATGGCTGAAATCAAGAACTATTCCCTGAACTTCGGGCCGCAGCATCCGGCCGCACACGGTGTGCTGCGTCTTGTGCTCGAGCTGGACGGCGAAGTTGTGCAGCGTGCCGACCCCCACATCGGCCTGCTGCACCGCGCCACCGAAAAGCTGGCCGAGCACAAGACCTTCATCCAGTCGCTGCCCTACATGGACCGCCTGGACTACGTCTCGATGATGTGCAACGAGCACGCCTACTGCCTGGCCATCGAGAAGCTGCTGGGGCTGGACGTGCCCGTGCGTGCGCAGTACATCCGGGTGATGTTCTCCGAGATCACGCGCCTGCTGAACCACCTGATGTGGCTGGGTTCGCATGGCAACGACTGCGGCAGCTCCACCATCCTGATCTATACCTTCCGCGAGCGCGAAGACCTGTTCGACATGTACGAGGCGGTCTCCGGTGCGCGCATGCACGCGGCGTACTTCCGTCCGGGCGGCGTGTACCGCGACCTGCCGGATTCGATGCCGCAGTACAAGGCCAACAAGATCCGCAACGCCAAGGCCATCGAGGCGCTGAACCAGAACCGCAGCGGCTCCCTGCTGGACTTCATCGACGACTTCACGCAGCGGTTCCCGAAGTGTGTGGATGAATACGAAACGCTGCTCACCGACAACCGCATCTGGAAGCAGCGCACGGTCGGCATCGGCGTCGTGACGCCGGAGCGCGCCCTCAATCTGGGCATGACCGGCCCGATGATCCGCGGCTCGGGCATCGCATGGGATCTGCGCAAGACGCAGCCCTACGACGTCTATGACCGCATGGACTTCGACGTGCCGGTGGGCAAGACAGGCGACTGCTACGACCGCTATCTGGTGCGTGTGCAGGAGATGCGCCAATCCAACCGCATCATCAAGCAGTGCGTGGACTGGCTGCGTGCCAACCCCGGCCCGGTGATCACGGACAACCACAAGGTGGCGCCTCCTTCGCGCGAATCCATGAAGTCGAACATGGAGGAGCTGATCCACCATTTCAAGCTCTTCACCGAAGGTTTCCGCGTGCCCGAAGGCGAAGCGTATGCGGCCGTGGAGCATCCCAAGGGCGAGTTCGGCATTTACCTGGTGAGCGACGGCGCCAACAAGCCCTACCGCCTGAAGATCCGCGCGCCCGGCTTTGCCCACCTGGCCACCTTGGACGAAATGGCCCGTGGCCACATGATTGCCGATGCTGTGGCCATCATTGGCACGATGGATATCGTGTTCGGGGAGATTGACCGATGAATACCGAAACGAAGACGGTGGTGCCCGCCGCGTCCCAGATCACCGACGCGACGCTGGCGCGCTTTGCGCGCGAAGTGGCGAAGTACCCCGCGGAACAGAAGCAGTCGGCCGTCATGGCCTGCCTGGCCATCGTCCAGCAGGAACTGGGCTGGGTCAGCACCGAGAACGAGGCCGTGATCGCCAGCTACCTGGGCATGCCCCAGATCGCCGTGCACGAAGTCACCACGTTCTACAACATGTACAACCAGCAGCCGACGGGCAAGTACAAGCTCAACGTCTGTACCAACCTGCCGTGCCAGCTGCGCGATGGCCAGAAGGCGCTGCATCACCTGGAAAAGAAACTGGGCGTGGCCATGGGCGAGACCACGGCCGATGGCCTGTTCACGCTGCAACAGTGCGAATGCCTCGGTGCCTGCGCCGATGCGCCCGTGATGCTGGTCAACGACCGCACCATGTGCAGTTTCATGGACAACGACAAGCTCGATCAGCTCGTGGATGGCCTGCGCCAAGCCGAAGGCGTGGCATCCGCGGCCCGGGCGGAAGGGCAAGCATGACCACCGCTGCGCAGATCCTGTCGCAATTTCAGGCGACGGGCGTTCAAACCTGCTTCCACGACCGCCACATCGATCCGCAGATTTATGCGGGCCTGGATGGCACCAACTGGAGCCTCAAGGACTACGAGGCACGCGGTGGCTATGCCGCCCTGCGCAAGATTCTGGAGCAGGGCGAAGGCGTGGGCCTCACCCAGGACCAGGTCATTGCGACCGTCAAGGAATCGGGCCTGCGTGGCCGTGGCGGTGCGGGCTTTCCCACCGGCCTCAAGTGGAGCTTCATGCCCCGCTCGTTCCCTGGCCAGAAGTACCTCGTCTGCAATTCCGACGAAGGCGAACCGGGCACCTGCAAGGACCGCGACATCCTGCAGTTCAACCCGCACATCGTCATCGAAGGCATGATCATCGCGGCTTACGCGATGGGCATTTCCGTGGGTTACAACTACATCCACGGCGAAATCTTCCAGACCTACGACCGCTTCGAAGAAGCGCTCGAAGAAGCACGCGCGGCGGGCTACCTGGGCGACAGGATCCTGGGTAGCGCCTTCAGCTTCCAGCTGCATGCCGCCCATGGATTCGGTGCCTACATCTGCGGCGAGGAAACGGCATTGCTGGAGTCGCTCGAAGGCAAGAAGGGCCAGCCGCGCTTCAAGCCGCCATTCCCTGCGAGCTTCGGCCTCTACGGCAAGCCCACCACGATCAACAACACCGAAACGTTTGCCGCGGTGCCCTGGATCATTCGCAACGGCGGTGCGGCCTATCTGGCCTGCGGCAAGCCCAACAACGGCGGCACCAAGATCTTCTCGGTTTCCGGCGACGTGGAAAAGCCCGGTAACTACGAAGTGCCCATGGGCACTCCGTTCGCCAAGCTGCTGGAACTGGCGGGTGGCGTGCGCAAGGGCCGCCAGCTCAAGGCCGTGATTCCCGGCGGATCGTCCGCTCCGGTGCTGCCGGCGTCCGTCATCATGGAATGCACGATGGACTACGACTCCATCGCCAAGGCCGGCTCCATGCTGGGCTCGGGCGCCGTGATCGTGATGGACGATTCGCGCAGCATGGTGGAGAGCCTGTTGCGCCTGTCGTATTTCTATTCGCATGAATCGTGCGGACAGTGCACACCGTGCCGCGAAGGCACCGGCTGGATGTGGCGCGTGATCGACCGCATCCAGCACGGCGAAGGCCGCGACGGCGATCTGGACTTGCTCAATTCAGTGGCCGACAACATCCAGGGCCGCACCATCTGCGCCCTGGGCGATGCCGCCGCCATGCCGGTGCGCGCCATGATCAAGCACTTCCGCCCGGAATTCGAAGCGCTGATCCGCAACAAGACCCCTCAGGCGTCTGCCTCTGCCTGATCGCGAGAAAAGCATATGGTTGAAATCGAACTGGACGGGCAGAAGGTAGAAGTCGCCGAGGGCTGCATGGTGATGCATGCAGCCGAGAAGGCGGGTACTTACATTCCCCATTTCTGCTATCACAAGAAGCTTTCCATCGCCGCCAATTGCCGCATGTGCCTGGTGGACGTGGAGAAGGCGCCCAAGCCGATGCCGGCCTGCGCCACGCCCGTGACGCAAGGCATGATCGTGCGCACCAAGAGCGACAAGGCCATCAAGGCCCAGCAGTCGGTCATGGAGTTCCTGCTCATCAATCACCCGCTGGACTGCCCGATCTGCGATCAGGGCGGCGAGTGCCAGCTGCAGGATCTGGCGGTGGGCTACGGCGGCTCTTCTTCGCGCTACGAAGAGGAAAAGCGTGTGGTGTTCCACAAGGACGTGGGTCCTCTGATCTCCATGGAGGAGATGACCCGCTGCATCCATTGCACCCGCTGCGTGCGCTTCGGCCAAGAAGTGGCCGGCGTGATGGAGCTGGGCATGATCCATCGCGGCGAGCATTCCGAGATCACCACGGTGCTGGGCGATACGGTCGACTCCGAGCTGTCGGGCAACATGATCGACATCTGCCCTGTGGGCGCGCTGACCAGCAAGCCTTTCCGCTACAGTGCCCGGACCTGGGAGCTGTCGCGCCGCAAGTCGGTGAGCCCGCACGACTCCACCGGCGCCAATCTCATCGTCCAGGTGAAGAATCACAAGGTGATGCGCGTCGTTCCCTTCGAGAACGAAGACGTCAACGAGTGCTGGATCGCCGACCGTGACCGCTTCTCCTACGAAGCCCTCAACGGAGACGAGCGCCTGACGCGCCCGATGCTCAAGCAGGGCGGCCAGTGGAAGGAAGTCGACTGGCAGACCGCGCTGGAATACGTGGCCAATGGGCTGCAGGGCATCCGCACCGACCATGGCGCCCAGGGCATCGGCGCTCTGGTGAGCCCGCACAGCACGCTGGAAGAGTTGTTCCTCGCCGGCGCGCTCGTGCGCGGCATCGGCAGCGACAACATCGACCACCGCCTGCGCAATTCCGAGTTCACCGAGGCCGATGGCATCCATTGGCTGGGCACGAGCATCGCTTCGCTGTCCTCGCTGCAGTCGGTGCTGGTCGTGGGCTCGAACCTGCGCAAGGACCACCCGCTGTTCGCCCAGCGCATCCGCCAGGCTGCACGCAAGGGCTGTACCGTGAGCGCCCTCAATGCCGCAGCCTACGACTGGGCCATGCCCGTGGCGCAGTCCATCGTGGCGCCAGCCCAGGACTGGGCTGCGGTCCTGGCCGATGTGGCCGCCGCCGTGGCGCAGGACCGCGGCGTGGCTGCCCCCGTGACCACCGGCCGTGTGACCGAAGCCTCTTCCGGCATGGCCCGTGCATTGGCTTCGGGCGAAGGCCGGGCCATCCTGCTGGGCAACGCCGCTGCGCACCATGCCCAGGCCTCGAGCCTGCTGGCGCTGGCCCAGTGGATCGGTGCCCAGACGGGCGCGGTGGTGGGCTACCTCACCGAAGCCGCCAACACGGTGGGCGCGCAGTTCGTCGGCGCACAGCCGCAGAAGGGCGGTCTGAACGCCGGCCAGATGCTGGCGGGCGGCCTCAAGGCGGCGCTGCTGCTGAACACCGAACCCGTCCATGACTCCGCCGCAGGTGCACAGGCAGCGGCTGCGCTGTCAGGTGCCGAGATGGTCGTGACGATGAGCCCTTTCAAGGCCAACATGGAATTCAGCGATGTGCTGCTGCCCATCGCGCCGTTCACCGAAACCTCGGGCACCTTCGTCAATGCCGAAGGCCGCCTGCAAAGCTTCCATGCCGTGGTCAAGCCGCTGGGCGATGCCCGTCCCGCGTGGAAGGTGCTGCGGGTGCTGGGCAACCTGCTGGGTGTGCAGGGCCTCGACTTCGAGACCTCTCAGGACGTGCTGGCGAAAGCCACGGGTGCGACGGTGACCTCTCCGCTGGCCCAGCTGCCTGCCGAACGCCTGAGCAACAGCACGCGCGCCGCCATCGCCGTGCCGGCCGATGCGGGTGCCGCTCCGGTCGTGGCCAGCATCTACCAGCTCGACGGGCTGGTTCGCCGTGCGCCGTCGCTGCAGTTGACGGCCGATGCACGCCGCGCCGCTGAAGGAGTTGCCGCATGATCGACGCGCTGTACAACGGCGGCCTGCACCTGTTCGCCCAGTCCTGGTGGACGGCGGCGGTGTGGCCGGTGATCTGGAACCTGATCAAGATCGTGGCCATCGTGGCCCCCCTGATGGGCGCCGTGGCCTACCTCACGCTGTGGGAGCGCAAGCTGCTCGGCTTCATGCAGGTGCGCCATGGTCCCAACCGGGTTGGCCCGTTCGGGCTGCTGCAGCCGCTGGCCGACGGCCTCAAGCTGTTGACCAAGGAAATCATCCAGCCAACGGCGGCCAGCAAGGGCCTGTTCGTGCTCGGCCCGGTCATGGCCATCATGCCCGCGCTGGCGGCCTGGGTGGCGATTCCGTTCGGTCCGGATGTGGCCCTGGCCAACGTGAATGCCGGTCTGCTGCTGGTGATGGCCATCACCTCCATCGAGGTGTACGGCGTGATCATCGCCGGCTGGGCTTCCAACTCCAAGTACGCCTTCCTGGGTGCGCTGCGCGCCTCCGCCCAGATGGTGAGCTATGAAATCGCGATGGGCTTCTGTTTCCTCGTCGTCATAATGGTGTCGGGCAGCATGAACCTGACCGAAGTCGTGATGGGACAGGGCGCCGGCATGGCCGCCGCGAAGGGCTTTGGATTCCTGTCGTGGAACTGGCTGCCGCTGCTGCCGATCTTCATCGTCTACCTCATCTCGGGCGTGGCCGAAACCAACCGCCACCCCTTCGATGTGGTCGAAGGCGAGGCCGAGATCGTGGCTGGCCACATGGTCGAGTACTCGGGCATGGGCTTCGCCATCTTCTTCCTGGCCGAATACGCCAGCATGTGGCTCGTGTCCATCCTGGCCGTGCTCATGTTCCTGGGAGGCTGGCTGTCGCCAGTGGCGGCGCTGGACTTCATCCCCGGATGGATCTGGCTGGGCCTCAAGACCTTCCTCGTGGTGTCCATGTTCATCTGGATCCGCGCGACCTTCCCGCGCTTTCGCTATGACCAGATCATGCGGCTGGGCTGGAAGATCTTCATTCCGGTCACGCTGGTGTGGCTGCTTATCGTTGGCGCGTGGCTGCACTCGCCATGGAACATCTGGAATTGAGCGGGGACACCGATGACTGCTGTTGCTGCTACTGCATCCTTTTCGATCAAGGATTTTTTCAAGAGCTTCATGCTGGTGGAGCTGGTCAAGGGCATGGCCCTGACGGGTCGCTACGCGTTTCGGCGCAAGGTGACCGTTCAGTTCCCCGAAGAGAAGACGCCCCTGTCGCCCCGGTTCCGCGGCCTGCACGCGCTGCGTCGCTACGACAACGGCGAAGAGCGCTGCATCGCCTGCAAGCTCTGCGAAGCCGTGTGCCCGGCACTGGCGATCACCATCGAGTCCGATGTGCGTGCGGACGGTTCGCGCCGCACCACGCGCTATGACATCGACCTGACCAAGTGCATCTTCTGCGGTTTTTGCGAAGAGAGCTGCCCGGTGGACTCCATCGTCGAGACGCAGATCCTGGAATACCACGGCGAAAAGCGCGGCGACCTGTACTTCACCAAGGACATGCTCCTGGCCGTGGGGGACCGCTACGAGGCCGAGATCGCTGCAGCCAAGGCGGCCGACGCCAAGTACCGCTGAGCGCGGCTCCAGAACCCCTACAAAGACCCGATTCATGGACGCCAAGACTGGTTTCTTCTATCTGTTCTCGGTCGTGCTGCTCTTTGCAGCCTTCCGGGTCATCACCGCGCGCAACCCCGTGCATGCGGTGCTGTATCTCATCCTCGCGTTTTCGCAGGCGGCCGCCATCTGGCTGCTGCTGAAGGCGGAGTTCCTCGCCATCGCCCTGGTGCTGGTGTACCTCGGCGCGGTGATGGTGCTCTTCCTCTTCGTGGTGATGATGCTGGACATCCACATCGACTCCATCCGGCAGGGCTTCTGGCGGCACTTTCCGCTGGCGGCTTTCATCGGCGCGCTGATCGCCCTGGAAATGGCGGCCGTGCTGATGGGGGGCTTCCGCGGCATGGATGAGCCCAAGGCGGTGGCGGCCGTGGTCGATGCGGCGGGCCATGTGCTGCCTTATTCGAACACCAAGGCGCTGGGCAAGCTGCTCTACACCGAGTACCTGTACCCCGTCGAGATCGCAGCGGTCATCCTGCTGGTGGCGATGATCGCGGCCATCGCGCTCACCCTGCGCCAGCGCAAGGACAGCAAGGCGATCAACCCATCGCAGCAGATCCGTGTGCGCGCCAGCGACCGTGTGGAGCTGGTGAAGGTCGCCGCGACGCAAAAGCCTGCAGAGGAAGCAGCGGCGACGCCCACTGCCGAGGAGAAGAAGGCATGACATTGACCCTGGGCCATTTCCTGTCGCTGGGCGCGATGCTGTTCGCGCTCGCCGTCATCGGCATCTTCCTGAACCGCAAGAACCTGATCGTGCTGCTGATGGCGATCGAGTTGATGCTGTTGGCCGTGAACATGAACTTCGTCGCGTTCTCGCACTACCTGGGCGACATGCACGGCCAGGTGTTCGTGTTCTTCATCCTGACGGTCGCCGCGGCAGAGTCGGCCATCGGCCTCGCGATCCTGGTGCTGCTGTTCCGCAACAAATCCAGCATCAACGCGGAAGACCTCAACACCCTCAAGGGTTGAGTCGCCGGTACTAGCCAAGGTCTTCAAGAATGAGCCAAACCCTTTCTGCTTCGACACTGCTGGCGGTGCCCATGGCACCGCTGGTGGGATCCGCCCTGGCGGGTATCTTCGGCACCGCCTTCGGCGGCAACCGGATCGGCCGGCGGCTGAGCCACACGCTGACCATTCTCGGCGTGCTGGCGGCCTTCGTCCTGTCCGCCATGACGCTCAAGAGCGTGGCCATGGACGGCGCGCGCTTCAACGAAACGCTCTACACCTGGATGGTGGTCGGCGGCCTCAAGATGGAGGTCGGCTTCCTCGTGGACAGCCTCACGGCCATGATGATGTGCGTGGTGACCTTCGTGTCGCTGATGGTGCACATCTACACGATCGGCTACATGGAAGAAGACGACGGCTACAACCGTTTCTTCGCCTACATCTCGCTGTTCACCTTCTCGATGCTGATGCTCGTCATGAGCAACAACCTGCTGCAGCTGTTCTTCGGCTGGGAAGCGGTGGGCCTGGTGTCGTACCTGCTGATCGGCTTCTGGTTCAACAAGCCGACCGCCATCTTCGCCAACATGAAGGCGTTCCTGGTGAACCGCGTGGGCGACTTCGGTTTCATCCTGGGCATCGGCCTGATCGCGGCGTACACCAACACGCTGAACTACAGCGAGATCTTCGGCAAGGCGGGTGAGCTGGGCGCACTGTCGTTCCCGGGGACCAGCTGGATGCTGATCACGGTCATCTGCATCTGCCTGTTCATCGGTGCCATGGGCAAGAGCGCGCAGTTTCCGCTGCACGTCTGGCTGCCGGACTCGATGGAAGGCCCGACGCCCATCTCCGCGCTGATCCACGCCGCCACCATGGTGACGGCCGGCATCTTCATGGTGTCGCGGATGTCGCCGCTGTTCGAACTGTCGGACGCCGCGCTCAACTTCATCCTCGTGATCGGTGCGATCACGGCGCTGTTCATGGGCTTTCTGGGCATCATCCAGAACGACATCAAGCGCGTGGTGGCCTATTCCACGCTGTCGCAGCTGGGCTACATGACGGTGGCGCTCGGTGCCTCCGCCTACTCGGTGGCAGTGTTCCACCTGATGACGCACGCGTTCTTCAAGGCGCTGCTGTTCCTCGGCGCGGGCTCGGTCATCATGGGCATGCACCACAACCAGGACATCCGCTGGATGGGCGCTGTGCGCAAGTACATGCCCATCACCTGGATCACGTCGCTGCTGGGTTCGCTGGCACTGATCGGCACGCCGCTGTTCTCGGGCTTCTATTCCAAGGACAGCATCATTGAGGCCGTGCATGCCAGCACGCTGCCGGCCGCCGGCTTCGCCCACTTCGCCGTGCTGGCGGGCGTGTTCGTCACCGCGTTCTATTCGTTCCGCATGTACTTCCTGGTCTTCCACGGCAAGGAACGCTACGACCAGAACCCGGATGCGCACCACGACGACCACCATGCCCATGACGACCACCACGGCCATGGCCACGATGCCAAGCCGCACGAGTCGCCCTGGGTCGTCACCGTGCCGCTGATCCTGCTGGCCATTCCTTCGGTGGTCATCGGCTTCCTGTTCATCCAGCCCATGCTGTTCGGCGACTTCTTCAAGGACGTGATCTTCGTCGACGCCGCCAAGCACCCCGCGATGGCGGAACTGGCGGAAATCTTCCACGGTCCCGTAGGCATGGCGCTGCACGGCCTGCAGACCGCACCGTTCTGGCTGGCCCTGGCGGGCGTGGCGGCGTCCTACTACATGTACATGGTCAACCCGGCCCTGCCGGCCGCGATCAAGCGCATCTTCCATCCGATCTACGTGCTGTTCGAGAACAAGTACTACCTCGACTGGATCAACGAAAACATCATCGCGCGGGGCGCTCGGGCGCTGGGTACCGGCCTGTGGAAGGGCGGCGACCAGGCCGTGATCGACGGGGCGCTGGTCAACGGCTCGTGGAAGCTGGTGGGCCGCGTGGCGGGGGTAGTGCGCTGGTTCCAGACGGGCTACATCTACCACTACGCGCTGGTCATGATCCTGGGCATCTTCGCGCTCATGACGTACTTCGTGTGGCTCAACAAGTAGAGGGAAAACAAAAATGGGTTTGTTGAGTCTTGCCATCTGGGTGCCGATCGCGTTTGGCGCCCTGCTGCTGGCCTTTGGCCGCGATGAGCACGCACGCGCCGTGCGCTGGCTGGCCCTGATCGGGTCGCTGGTGGGTCTGGCCGTCACGCTGCCGCTGTACGGCGGCTTCGAGGCCACGTCCGCCGCAGCGCAGTTCGTCGAGAAGGTGCAGTGGATCGAGCGCTTCAACGTCCACTACCACCTGGGTGTGGACGGCATCTCGTTCTGGTTCGTACCGCTCACGGCGTTCATCACGGTGATCGTGGTGATCGCGTCGTGGGAGTCGATCACCGAGCGCGTGAACCAGTATATGGGCGCGTTCCTGATCCTCTCGGGCCTGATGATCGGCGTGTTCAGCGCGCTCGATGGCCTGCTGTTCTACGTGTTCTTCGAAGCCACGCTGATCCCGATGTATCTGATCATCGGCATCTGGGGCGGCCCCAACAAGATCTACGCGGCGTTCAAGTTCTTCCTGTACACGCTGCTCGGCTCGCTGCTGATGCTGATCGCGCTGATCTACCTGTACAACCAGTCTGGTGGCAGCTTCGACATCGCCACGTGGCACCAGCTGCCGTTGTCGGCCCGTGCGCAGACCCTGCTGTTCTTCGCCTTCTTCGCCGCGTTCGCGGTGAAGGTGCCGATGTGGCCGGTGCACACCTGGCTGCCCGACGTGCACGTGGAGGCCCCCACCGGCGGCTCCGCCGTGCTGGCCGCCATCATGCTGAAGCTGGGTGCCTATGGTTTCCTGCGCTTTTCCATGCCCATCGCCCCCGACGCCGCGCGCGAATGGGCCTGGCTGATGATCGCGCTGTCGCTGGTGGCCGTGATCTACGTGGGCCTGGTGGCGATGGTGCAAAAGGACATGAAGAAGCTCGTGGCGTATTCGTCGGTGGCGCACATGGGCTTCGTGACGCTGGGCTTCTTCATCTTCAACGACCTCGGCGTGTCGGGCGGGCTGGTGCAGATGATCGCCCACGGCTTCGTGTCGGGCGCGATGTTCCTGTCGATCGGCGTGCTGTACGACCGGGTGCATTCCCGTGAGATCGCGGCCTACGGCGGCGTGGTCAACACCATGCCAAAGTTTGCGGCTTTCGCCCTGCTGTTCGCCATGGCCAACTGCGGCCTGCCGGGCACGGCCGGTTTCGTGGGCGAGTGGATGGTGATCCTGGGTGCCGTCAAGGCCAACTTCTGGATCGGCCTGGCCGCGGCCACGGCGCTGATCTTCGGCGCGGCCTACACGCTGTGGATGTACAAGCGCGTCTACCTCGGCCCCGTGGCCAACGACCACGTGAGGGACCTCAAGGACATCGGCGCCCGCGAGTTCCTGGTGATGGCCGTGCTCGCGATTGCCGTGCTGTACATGGGGCTGTACCCCCGTCCCTTCACCGACGTGATGGATGCTTCGGTGGCGCAGCTGCTCAAGCACGTGGCGCTGTCCAAGCTCAACTGACCAGACTGAAACGAGAGACTCGAGATGATTGACAACATCAGCTGGCTGGCGGTGTATCCGGAGATCGTGCTCCTGGTCATGGCCTGCGTGATCGCGCTCGTGGACCTGGGCGTGACCAGCCCACGGCGCACGGGCACCTACGTGCTCACCATGCTCACCCTGACCGTGGTGGCCGTGCTGCAGGCCCTGTACGCCAACACCGGCAACACGTTCTATGGCTTCGGCAACATGGTGGTGAGCGATGCCATGGGCAACTGGCTCAAGTGCTTCGCCACCGTGGCCATGATGGTCACGCTGGTCTATGGCCGCCCCTATGCCGGCGACCGCGACATGCTGCGCGGCGGCGAGTTCTTCACGCTGTCGATGTTCGCGCTGCTGGGCATGTTCATCATGATCTCGGGCAACAACTTCCTGGTGATCTACCTGGGCCTGGAATTGCTCACGCTGTCCAGCTATGCGCTGGTGGCCCTGCGCCGCGACCATGCGACCTCGACCGAGGCCGCGATGAAGTATTTCGTGCTGGGCGCGATGGCCAGCGGCTTCCTGCTGTACGGCCTGTCGATGATCTACGGCGCGACCGGTTCGCTCGACATCGGCCAGGTGTTCAAGGCGGTCAACTCTGGCCAGATCCGCCACCAGGTGCTGGTGTTCGGCCTGGTGTTCGTGGTGGCCGGCCTCGCCTTCAAGCTGGGCGTGGTGCCGTTCCACATGTGGATTCCCGATGTGTACCAGGGCGCTCCCACGGCCGTGACGCTGATCATCGGCGGCGCGCCCAAGCTGGCGGCCTTCGCCATCACCATCCGCCTGCTGGTGGACGGGCTGCTGCCGCTGGCCATCGACTGGCAGCAGATGCTCGCGGTGCTGGCCATCGGCTCGCTGCTGGTGGGCAATCTGGCCGCCATCGCCCAGACCAACCTCAAGCGCATGCTGGCGTACTCCACGATCTCGCAGATGGGCTTCGTGCTGCTGGGCCTGCTGTCGGGCGTGGTCAACGGCAACGTGGATGCCAACGCGGTCGAGAACGCCTACAGCTCCTCCATGTTCTACGTGGTGAGCTATGTGCTGACCACGCTGGCGAGCTTCGGCGTGATCCTGCTGCTGGCCCGCGAAGGCTTCGAGAGCGAAGAGATCTCCGACCTGGCGGGCCTGAACCAGCGCAGCCCGCTGTATGCCGGCGTGATGGCCGTGTGCCTGTTCTCGCTGGCCGGTCTGCCGCCGCTGGTGGGCTTCTACGCCAAGCTGTCGGTGCTGCAGGCCCTGGTGGCTTCGGGCCAGACGCTGTACATCGCCCTGGCCGTCTTCGCGGTGGTGATGTCGCTGATCGGCGCCTTCTACTACCTGCGCGTCGTGAAGGTGATGTACTTCGATGCGCCGCTCACCGCCGCGAACGTGTCGGCCCCGCTGGACGTGCGCATGGTGCTCACGCTCAACGGCGCGCTGGTGCTGGTGCTGGGCCTGCTGCCCGGCGGCCTGATGGCGCTGTGTGCCGACGCCGTCGTGCGCGCGCTGGCGACCTGAGCGCGCCCGGGTTTCTCTCTCCAAGGCCGTTGCCCCTCCTGTGTCCGCCACCGCGTCCATCTGGTTGGTGATCGTGCTGGCGGCCGTCGGGGCCAACCTGCCGTTCTTCAGCCAGCGCTGGCTGCTGGTGGGCCCGAAGGCGGCGCCCACCAAGCCCATGGCGATGCGCCTGGGTGAGATGGCCCTGCTGTACTTTCTGGTCGGTGGCGTCGCGCTGCTGCTGGAGCGCCGCGTGGGGCAGATCGCGCCCCAGCAGTGGGAGTTCTACGCGATCACCGCCACGCTGTTCATCACGCTGGCGTTTCCCGGGTTCATCTACCGCTACCTGCTGCGGCGCAACAAGGGCTGAGGCCCTGCGCATCACCGGCTGGCTGCCTCCGTTGCCTGCTCCATTCCCATTGCCATGAAAGTGCTCGATCTCCATTGCGCACAGGGCCATGCCTTCGAAGGCTGGTTCGGGTCCGAGGCCGATTTCCAGAGCCAGCTGGCGCGCGATCTCGTTCAATGCCCCCTGTGCGGCAGCAGCGAGATCCGCAAGGGCCTGAGTGCCCCGCGCCTGAACCTGGGCGCAATGCCCAACCCGGCTGCCCCGCGCGCCCGCGAGGACGGTGCTGGCCGCACTGCGGTGGCCCACCCATCCCCTTCCATGCCCCCGGTCGATTCCGCCCTGCAGGCCGCGTGGCTGCGGGTGGCCCGGCACATCGTGGCCCACACCGAGGACGTGGGGCCGCGCTTCGCGCAGGAAGCGCGCCGCATGCACCACGGCGAAACCGAAGAGCGTGGTATCCGCGGCCAGGCCAGTGCCCAGGAAGCGGCCGAACTGCTGGAAGAGGGGATCGCCGTGCTGCCCCTGGTGCTTCCGGACGCGGCCAAGGAAACCTTGCAGTAGCCGCCTGCCGGTGCGTCGGCATCGCCGACCGGATGGCAGGCCTTGGCCCGCCAGCCTTCACTGCGTGAACTGCAGCGCCGCCAGCCGGGCGTACACGCCGCCCTGCCGGACCAGGTCCGCATGGCGGCCTTCCTCCACGATCTGCCCCTGGTCCATCACCACGATGCGGTCGGCGTTCTGCACCGTGGCGAGCCGGTGCGCGATGACCAGCGTGGTCCGCTGGCCGCTGTGGCGCTGCATGGCGGCGTCCAGCGCGGCCTGCACCATGCGTTCACTTTCCGCATCGAGCGCGCTCGTGGCCTCGTCCAGCAACAGCAGCGGTGGGTTCTTGAGCAAGGCACGGGCGATGGCGATGCGCTGGCGCTGCCCGCCGGACAGGCGCACGCCACGCTCGCCCAGGAAGGTGCCGTAGCCTTCGGGCAAGGCCGCGATGAACTCGTGTGCGAAGGCCGCGCGCGCGGCCTCCTGCACTTCCTGCTCGGTGGCGCCGGGGCGGCCGTAGCGGATGTTGTCCAGGGCCGAGGCGGAGAAGATCACCGCGTCCTGCGGCACGATGCCCACGTGGGCACGCAGGTCGCCGAGCGCCAGGCGGCGGATGTCCACGCCGTTCAGCGCGATGCCGCCGCCTGCGGCATCCACGTCGTAGAAGCGCTGCAGCAGCTGGAACACCGTGGTCTTGCCCGCGCCGCTGGCGCCCACCAGCGCGACGGTTTCGCCGGCCGACAGGTGCAGGTCGAAGCCGCGCAGGGCGGGTGCCTGCGGCCGCGAGGGGTAGTGGAAAGCCACCCGGTCGAAGTCCACGCGCAGCCCGCCGCCGGTGTCCGGCAGCGCCGCGGGCTGCGCGGGGCTGGCGATGGGCGATCGGCTGGCGAGCAGTTCCATGAGCCGTTCGGTGGCCCCGGCGGCGCGCAGCAGGTCGCCGTACACCTCGCCCAGCACGGCCACGGCCCCCGCGAGGAACATGACATAGATGACCGTCTGCCCCAGGTGGCCGGCCGACATCTCGCCCGCCAGCACCGCCTGCGTGCCTCGGTACAGGCCCCACAGCAGCAACGCCGCGTTGGCGATCACGATGAAGGCCACCAGCGCCGCGCGGGCCCGGCTGCGGCGCACGGCGGTCTGGAAGACGTTCTCGGTGGAGGCTTCGAACCGGCGGGCCTCGCGCGATTCGGCCGTGTAGCTTTGCACGGCGGGCACGGCATTGAGCACCTCGGCCGCGATGGCGCTGGAATCGGCCACCCGGTCCTGGCTGGCCCGGGAGAGGCGTCGCACCCAGCGGCCGATCCACAGCGTGGGCAGCACCACGACCACGATGGCGGCGAACACCACCGACATGATGTACGGGTTGGTCCACACCAGCATTCCCAGCGCCCCCACGCCCATCACCGCGTTGCGCAGGCCCATCGACAGCGACGAGCCCACCACGGTCTGCACCAGCGTGGTGTCCACGGTCAGGCGCGACAGCACTTCGCCGGTCTGCGTGGTTTCGTAGAACTGCGGGCTTTGTTCCAGCACGTGCGCATAGACGGCGTTGCGCAGGTCGGCCGTCACCCGCTCGCCCAGCCAGCTCACGGTGTAGAAACGCGCGGCGGAGAACAGCCCCAGCGCCACGGCCACGGCGAACAGCAGCCCGAAATGCTCGCGCAGCGCCATGGCCTGCTCGCCGCGCGTGGCGCCCACGAGCCCGCCGTCGATGAGTTCGCGCAGTGCCAGGGGAAACGCCAGTGTGGCCAGCGCCGCCAGCACCAGGAAGACCAGCGCGAGCGCAATGCGCCCGGCGTAGGGCCGGAGAAACGGCAGCAGGCCGCCGAGCGAGCGCGGGGCGCCGGAGGTGGGGGAGGAGGAGGGCATGGGGGCAGTGTAGGAGCCCGCGCCCGGATCGGCATGCGCCTTGCCGTGAAGCCCGTCACGACACAGGTTTGCTATTAATTTAATAGCTATCCGGGCAATCGAATCTAGGGCATGGAGCGGTTTTCATCCAAAGCCATGCCTGGGGCGGAAGGCGTGCGCCGGACCGCGCCCGGGCGTCCCAGAGGGGGCGGTGCCGGCCGCCGGCCGGGTAGGCGTTTATACATAGGCATTTGTCCCAGTATCTGCGCAGCGGGGGCGCGCCTTAGGATGCGGTGCAACCTAACGCAGGCCAGGGTGCCTCGCTCCCCCGGGCGAAGCGCCCCGCCCAGCACCACCACGGAGCGGCCAAGGCGCAATGAGCGACGTCATTCTCGAAACCCACAGCCTGACCAAAGAGTTCAGAGGCTTCACCGCGGTCAGCGATGTCAATCTCGCGGTCCGCCGGGGCTCCATCCATGCGCTGATCGGCCCCAACGGCGCTGGCAAGACCACCTGCTTCAACCTGCTGACCAAGTTCCTGGAGCCCACCTCCGGCGTGATCCGCTTCAACGGCGAGGACATCACCCGCGAGCGGCCCGCGCTGATCGCGCGGCGCGGCGTGATCCGCTCGTTCCAGATCTCCGCGGTGTTCCCCCACCTCACGCTGCTGGAGAACGTGCGCATCGGCCTGCAGCGCAAGCTGGGCACGGCGTTCCACTTCTGGCGCAGCGAACGCAGCCTGCAGCAGCTCGACGGCCGCGCGATGGAGCTGCTGGCCGAAGTGGGCCTGCAGGACCTGGCCGACGAGACCACCGTGAACCTGCCCTACGGCCGCAAGCGCGCGCTGGAGATCGCCACCACGCTGGCCATGGAGCCCGAGCTGATGCTGCTGGACGAGCCCACGCAGGGCATGGGCCACGAGGACGTGGACCGCGTCACGCAGCTCATCAAGAAGGTTTCGGCCGGCCGCACCATCCTCATGGTGGAGCACAACATGAAGGTGATCTCCACGATCGCCGACCGCATCACCGTGCTGCAGCGCGGCGCCGTGCTGGCCGAGGGGCCGTACGAAGAGGTCTCGCGCAACCCGCAGGTGATGGAGGCCTACATGGGCACCACCGATGGCCAGCTGCAGGGGGCCCACGCATGAGCGCGCCGGCCCTCGAAATCAGTGGCCTGCAGGCTTGGTACGGCGAGTCGCACGTGCTGCACGGCGTGGACATCACGGTGCAGCCCGGCGAGGTGGTGACCCTGCTGGGCCGCAACGGCGCCGGCCGCACGTCCACCATGCGCGCCGTGATGGGGCTGACGGGCGCCCGCAAAGGCTCCGTGCGCATCCACGGGCAGGAGACGATCCAGATGCCCACGCACCGCATCGCCCACCTGGGCGTGGGCTATTGCCCGGAAGAGCGCGGCATCTTTTCCAGCCTGTCGTGCGAAGAGAACCTGCTGCTGCCCCCGGTGCTCAAGACCGGCACGCAGGGCATGTCGGTCGATGAGATCTACGCCATGTTCCCCAACCTGGCCGAGCGCCGCCACAGCCAGGGCACGCGCCTGTCGGGCGGCGAGCAGCAGATGCTGGCGGTGGCGCGCATCCTGCGCACCGGGGCCAAGCTGCTGCTGCTCGACGAAATCTCCGAAGGCCTGGCGCCGGTGATCGTGCAGGCCCTGGCCCGCATGATCACCACGCTGCGCCAGAAGGGCTACACCGTGGTGATGGTGGAGCAGAACTTCCACTTCGCCGCGCCGCTGGCCGACCGCTTCTACGTGATGGAGCACGGCCGCATCGTGGAGCAGTTCGGCGCCGCCGAGCTGCAAGCCAAGATGCCCGTGCTCAACGAGCTGCTGGGCGTCTGACCCGGCGCGGGACGGCTTCGACCACCGCCTTCGCCCAGAGCACCCCGATCCCCCTTTCCATCGAAGACCCAAGGAGACAACGACATGAAAAAGATGAACCTCAAGGCGCTCGCCGTGCTGCTGGGGGCCGCGGGCCTCGCGACCTTCTCCGCGCAGGCGCAGGACAAGGTGAAGATCGGCTTCATCACCGACATGTCCAGCCTGTACGCCGACGTGGAAGGCAAGAACGGCGCGGTGGCGATCCAGATGGCCATCGACGACTTCGGCGGCAAGGTACTGGGCCAGCCCATCGAACTGCTGAGCGCGGACCACCAGAACAAGGCCGACATCGCCGCATCGAAGGCGCGCGAGTGGATCGACACGCAGGGCCTGACGATGCTGTTCGGCGGCACCAATTCGGGCACGGGCCTGGCGATGGCGAAGGTGGCGCAGGAGAAGAAGCGCGTGTTCATCGTCAATGGCGCGGGCTCCTCGGCGCTCACCAACGAGCAGTGCAGCCCCTACACCGTGCACTACGCCTACGACACGGTGGCGCTGGCCAAGG
>NZ_BAAJYT010000018.1:0-44474 GCF_057541515.1 Acidovorax sp. KNOB132 | reverse complement strand
CTGAAGCGCGTGGCGGCCATCAAGCAGGGCCACCCGCTGGACAAGGCCACCATGATCGGCGCGCAGGCCTCGCAGGAGCAGCTCGAAAAGATCCTCTCGTACCTGGACCTGGGCAAGCAGGAGGGCGCGCAGTGCCTGATCGGCGGCGAGCGCAACCACCTGGACGGCGACCTGGCCGGCGGCTACTACGTGAAGCCCACGGTGTTCAAGGGCCACAACAAGATGCGCATCTTCCAGGAGGAGATCTTCGGCCCCGTGCTGTCGGTGACCACCTTCAAGACCGAGGAAGAGGCGCTGGAGATCGCCAACGACACGCTCTACGGCCTGGGCGCCGGCGTGTGGAGCCGCGACGGCGCACGCGCCTTCCGCATGGGCAAGGGCATCCAGGCCGGGCGCGTGTGGACCAACTGCTACCACCAGTACCCTGCGCACGCGGCCTTCGGCGGCTACAAGCAGTCGGGCATCGGCCGCGAGAACCACAAGATGATGCTGGACCACTACCAGCAGACCAAGAACCTGCTGGTGAGCTACTCGCAGGCGCCGCTGGGCTTCTTCTGATCGCTTGATCTGCATCAGCCCAGCCACCGGGTGTCGGGCCTACCGTGAAGGCCCGACACCCCGTTGAACCCGCTGCACATCCGCTGCAGACGAAAGGATTTCCCCACCCATGACCGCCAAGACCATGAAGGCCGCTGTCGTTCGCACATTCGGCCAGCCGCTCACCATCGAGGAAGTGCCCGTGCCCACGCCTTCGGACGACCAGATCCTCGTGAAAATCGAGGCCTCCGGCGTGTGCCACACCGACCTGCACGCCGCCGAAGGCGACTGGCCCGTCAAGCCGAACCCGCCGTTCATCCCGGGCCATGAAGGCGTGGGCTTCGTGGCCGGCGTCGGCAAGAACGTCAAGCACGTGAAGGAAGGCGACCGCGTGGGCGTGCCCTGGCTGCACTCGGCGTGCGGCTACTGCACGCATTGCATGGGCGGCTGGGAGACGCTGTGCGAATCGCAGAGCAACACCGGCTATTCGGTCAACGGCGGCTTTGCCGACTACGCCCTGGCCGACCCGAACTTCGTGGGCCACCTGCCCAAGGACATCGGCTTCGTGGACATCGCGCCGGTGCTGTGCGCCGGCGTCACGGTGTACAAGGGCCTCAAGGTGACCGACACCAAGCCCGGCGACTGGGTCGTCATCTCGGGCATCGGCGGCCTGGGCCACATGGCCGTGCAGTACGCCAAGGCCATGGGCCTGAACGTGGCCGCCGTGGACGTGGAAGACGACAAGCTCGACCTCGCCAGGCAGCTGGGGGCGAGCGTGACGGTGAACGCCAAGACCACCGACCCCGCCGCCTACCTGCAAAAGGAGATCGGCGGCGCCCACGGTGCGCTGGTGACCGCCGTGTCGCCCAAGGCCTTCGAGCAGGCCCTGGGCATGGTGCGGCGCGGCGGCACGGTGGCGCTCAACGGCCTGCCGCCCGGCAACTTCCCCCTGCCGATCTTCGACATGGTGCTGCGCGGCGTGACGGTGCGCGGCTCCATCGTGGGCACGCGGCTCGACCTGCAGGAGTCGCTCGATTTCGCCGCGCGCGGCCAGGTGAAGGCCACCGTGGCCACGGAGAAGCTCGAGAACATCAACGACGTGTTCGACCGCATGCGCCAGGGGCAGATCCAGGGGCGCATCGTGCTGGACATGGCAACGGCCTGATCCCCATGAACACGCCGGCCGCCCCCTCCACCCCGGTACCCGCCCCGGAGACCGGGCCCGTGGGCCGCGTCTCGGCCACGCCGGCGGCCGTCGCGCTCATCGAGCGCCTGGTCGCGCAGCACGGCCCGCTCATGTTCCACCAGTCGGGGGGGTGCTGCGACGGCAGCGCGCCGATGTGCTTCGCGCTGGGGGAGTTTCTGCTGGGCGATTCGGACGTGCTGCTGGGCGAGATCGCGGGCACGCCCTTCTACATGAGCCGCTCGCAGTTCGCCTACTGGGAGCACACGCACCTCATCATCGATGCGGTGCCCGGCAACGGCGGCATGTTCTCGCTGGAACGGCCCACAGGCCTGCGTTTTCTCACACGGTCGCGGCTGTACAGCGACGCGGAATGGGAGGCCGTCAGCGCGCTCGGGCCGCCGGCTTGAAAGGCTCGGGCCCGCCTGCGGCCTGCGCCGCCTTGAGGTGACGGTACACGGTGTTGC
The DNA here is from genome assembly GCF_057541515.1 of Acidovorax sp. KNOB132. NCBI lineage: Bacteria > Pseudomonadati > Pseudomonadota > Betaproteobacteria > Burkholderiales > Comamonadaceae > Acidovorax > Acidovorax sp. KNOB132. The sequence goes on along the minus strand of NZ_BAAJYT010000018.1, from coordinate 42,287 downwards.
GCGACACGCCCAGCGCACGCGCCGCGGCCGATACATTGCCGCCGTGGGCCGTCAGCGCCTGCGCCAGGGCAGCAGCGGTGGTATCGCCCAGGCGCGGTACGGCAACGGGGCTGTGTGCCAACGCATGCTCGCCCGGCAAGGCCCGGGCCAGGGCCGGGGCAGGCCCTCCTGCATTGACTGCTGTGCCGTTGGCATGCGCCAGCAGCAGGTCGCAATCCTCCAGGAAGTCCTCGGGCAGATGCGCCCGCTGGATCACCCCGGCGTCGCCCCGCGCCATCAGCGCCGCGGTGCGCAGCACGCTGCTCAACTGGCGCAGGTTGCCCGGCCAGGCATGCGCGGCGAACAGCGCCATGGCCTCGGGCGCGACGCGCGGCACCGCGCTGGCGGGGGCGTCGGCCTGCGCACGCAGGATGCGCTCGACAATCACGGCCAGATCGGTGCGCTCACGCAGCGCGGGCAGCCGCACGACGAGCCCGTTCAGCCGGTAATACAGGTCGTCGCGGAAGGTGCCCTGCGCCATCATCTCGCGCAGGTTGCGGTGCGTGGCGCAGACCACGGCCACGTCCACCGGCACCTGCCGCACCCCACCCAGCGGCGAAACGCTGCGCTCCTGCAGCACGCGCAGCAGCCGGGCCTGCATCGACAGCGGCATGTCGCCGATCTCGTCGAGGAACAGCGTGCCGCCATGGGCCTGCACGATCTTGCCGGGATGGCCCTTGCGCCGTGCGCCGGTGAAGGCGCCTTCGTCGTAGCCGAACAACTCGGACTCGATCAGCGTCTCGGGAATCGACGCGCAGTTGACCGCCACGAAAGGGCCGCCCTGCCGCGGCCCGTCCTGGTGGATGGCGCGGGCCAGCAGTTCCTTGCCCGTTCCGGTCTCGCCCAGGATCAGCGTGGACACGTCGCTGCCCAGCAGCCGCGTGACCCGGTCGATCACCTGGGCGAGCTGGGCATCGCCCGTGTCCAGGTAGCGCAGGCTGGACAGCCGGGCCGGCTTCGCCGGTCGCGGCCGGGCGGGCAGCGCGCCTGGCGCATCGCCCTCCCCTGGCTGGATCGCCGGTGGCGCCCCGGCCCCGTCGGACCGATCAGACCGATCGGGCCCGTTGCCCGGGTCGACCCAGGGCAGCAGCGTGCCCGGGCGTGGCCGAAACTCCACCATCGCCTGCACCGCCACGCCGCCGGGCAGCTGCAGGCGCAGCGGCTCCGGAACGGCCTGGCGGGCATGCGCGAGCAGCGCCGCCATGGGTATGCCGAACAGCGAAGAGAACGTGTGCGCCTGCAACGCATTGGCAGACATGCCCAGCTGGAACTGCCCGCTGCGGTTGGCGGCGAGGAACCGCCCGTCCGGCGTGAACGCGGCCAACCCCTCCACCAGCGTGCCGAGGAATTCCGTCCGCGCATGGAAGCGCAGCCGAACGGCGTCTTCGAACACCTTGCCGAACAGGTGGTTCTCCACCATCTTGGCCGACATGCGCACCAGCGCCATGGTGTGGGCGCTCTGGCTGCGGTGGTCGCCGCTCACGTCGAGCGCGCCGATCACATGCCCGTGCGGGTCAAGGATGGGCGCGCAGGAACAGGTCAGGAAATGGTTGGCCTGCAGAAAGTGCTCATTGCCGTTGACCTGCAGCGCCTCGCCCAGCGCCAGGGCCGTGCCGATGGCATTCGTGCCCTTGCTGCGCTCGGACCACGCCGCGCCGGGGCGCAGGGCAACCCGGCTCGCCCGGTCCAGGAACTCGTCGTCGCCCAGGGCGTGCAGCACCACGCCCTGCGCATCGGTCAGCAGCACCATGCTCTGGGTGCCGGCGATCTGGGCCGACAGCGTTTCCATCACGGGGCGGGCGTGGGCGAACAGCGCTTCGTTGCGGGCCACCATCCAGGCCAGGGCTTCGGCATCCAGGGGCCGCAGGTCCGCCGACTCGTGCCGCCGCAGGCCGAAGGCGGTGGAGCGCTCGTGCGCCTGCGTGATCCGCTGCGCCGCCGAAGCGGCCACTTCGCCCGGCGTCGGGCCGGGCGCACCGAGGGATGCGTTCGTCTCCATGCTGTCTCCTTGGGGCTCTGTCATCGCCCGGCGCTGCATGGCGCCAGGGTGTTGCTTGGGCGACTGGCACCTTACACCAATGGCACCGCCGGGGTGTATCCAAAGCCCTGGCGGTGTCCTCGGTTCACTTGGCACCACATCCCGCGCGCTGCCACCTCGCTCACAGCGGTCCGGCAGCCCCTCCAGCCAGCGCACGGGCCACCGCGCCCAGCGCCGTTCCGACATCCTGCTCGACCTTGAGCGACAGCAGCGGATCGGCCCGCGTGCGGCCCCAGTTGACGGCCGCCACGGGCTTGCCCGCGTCCACCGCCATCTGCACGAAGCGAAAGCCCGAATACACCATGAGCGACGAACCGGCCACCAGCATGGCATCGGCGCGCAGCAGCGCATCGCGGGCGGCCTGCACGCGATCGCGCGGCACGCTTTCGCCGAAGAACACCACATCGGGCTTGAGCGGGCCGGCGCCGCAGCGCGGGCACGGCGGCACATCGAACGCGCTGAAATCCTGGCCTTCCAGGTCGGCATCGCCATCGGGTGCCGCATGCGCATGCAGCGCGGCCCAATCGGGATTGCGGCGCAGCAACTCATCCTGCAGCTCGGCGCGTGGCAAACGGGCTTCGCAGGCCATGCAGCGCACGGTGTCGATGCAGCCATGCAGATCGATGGTGCGAAGGCTCCCCGCAGCCGTGTGCAGGCCGTCCACGTTCTGCGTGAGCAGCAGCTCCACCCGGCCGGCCGCTTCCAGCGCGGCGAGCGCATGGTGCGCCGGTGCAGGGCGCGCCCGCCCCATCACGCGCCAGCCGATGAAGCTGCGCGCCCAATAGCGGCGGCGCGTGGCGTCGTCGCCCATGAAGGCCTGGAACGTGAGGGGCGGCGGCCGCTTCCAGTCGCCATTGCCGTCGCGGTAATCGGGAATGCCCGCCGCCGTGCTGCAGCCCGCCCCGGTGAGCACGAACACCCGAGGGTGCGTTGCCATGAACTCGGCCAGCGCGTGCACACCGGCCTCGGCCGGGGGTAGCACGGGCATGGTGGTACTTTCCAAAGGGGACGGAGTCATGGACATCGAAGCCTCCCGCTACATCGCGGGCGCGATGCTTTCCGCGTAGTCGTACAGTGCGCCCAGGATTTCCTCGCCCCGCTCATCCGCCTCGGCGCCCAGCTCGTCCAGCTTGGCGAACAGCTCGTCGAAGGTGAGCGCGCCGCCCGCGCCTTCCATCAGGCAAGCCACGCGGTGGCCCTCCCAGCGCTCCTGGTCGGCACCGTCCAGCGTGTGCGGGAAATTGCGCGCACGGTAGCGCCACACCAGCTCTTCGAGCCGCTCGTCGTCAAAGCCCGTCTTGGCCAAGGCGAGTTCCTGGGCTGGCAGGGTACGCAGGCGGTTCAGCCGGCGACGGTCCTCGTTGCCGACGAAGCCGCCGTACAGGTCCTGGTCCACGTCCGGTGCGGCTTCCTGCGGCCGCGTGAACACGCTGGCCCAGATGGCGCTCATGTCGGGCAAGGCGCGCGCCACCTCGGCATGGCCGGCGGCCCGCTCGAGATCGACGGACCAGCGCTGGGCCATCTGGGGCGTCAGCGTGTTGACGTTGCCCACCACCATCGGCGACTTGTTCAGGTGCACGGTCTTGATGGGCAGGCGCGTCACGCCTTCGGGCAGCGCATCCGCCCGGCTGAACAGCCGCTCGCGGATCGCCTCGGCGCCCAGCAGGGCCAGTTCGGACGGATCGTGGGCCAGGTCCCAGGCGATCAGTTCGTTCTTGTTGGTGGGGTGGCTGGCGAGCGGCCACATCACCGCGACGCAGCCGCGCTCGGCAGGGAACATGCCCGAGATGTGCAAAAAAGGCCGTGCGGTGTCGGCCGTGGCGGGCAGGCGCAATTCAGTGGCCACGCGGTCTTTTTTGTGCAGCCCCAGCGCGAACTCGAACAGCTTGGGCTGCCGGTCGCGGATCAGCCGGGCCAGGGCGATGGTGGCGCGCACGTCGGAGAGCGCATCGTGCGCGGCCTCGTGCGCCAGGCCATTGGCCTTTGACAGGTGTTCCAGCTTGAAGCTGGGCGAGCCGTCTTCCTTCTTCGGCCAGACGATGCCATCCGGGCGCAGCGCGTAGGCCATGCGCACCACGTCGAGCAGGTCCCACCGACCGCACTGGTTCTGCCATTCCCGGGCATAGGGGTCCATCAGGTTGCGCCAGAACATGAACCGCGTGATCTCGTCGTCGAACCGGATGGTGTTGTAGCCGACGCCGATGGTGCCGGGCAGCGCCAGCTCGGCCTCGATGCGCGCGGCGAACGCATGCTCCGGAAGGCCACGCTCCAATGCGACCTGCGGCGTGATGCCGGTGATCAGGCACGACACCGGGTCGGGCAGGTAATCGGGCGCGGGCTGGCAATAGACCATCAGCGGTTCGCCGATTTCGTTCAGGTCCGCATCGGTGCGGATCCCCGCGAACTGCGCGGGGCGATCACGGCGCGTGTTGGCGCCAAAGGTTTCGTAGTCGTGCCAGAAAAAGGTATGCATGAAATCGTGCAGCCGGTAACACCGAAGCCCGCAAGTATGCCGGGGCGCGGGACAATAAGGCATGCAACGACGCCTTGCCCCCTCCTCGCCCCTCCGTCTCTCCTCCAGAACCCGCGCAGCCCACTGGCTGGTTCCGCTGGCCGCCGCGGCGGCCCTCGCAGGCTGTGCATCGGCGCCGCGCGCCCAGCCTCCGGAAACCGCCCCGGCCCACGCCGCCCCTGCCGTTCCGCCTGCGCAGCCCGCAGTGTCACCACCGGTCGCGATACCTTCCGCCCCTCCCCCGGTCCAGGACGCCGCGGCGCCTGCGGTCAGCCCCGAAGAAGCCGCTGCGGCCGAACAGGCCGGCTTCGCCGCATGGATCACGGCCTTCACCCAGGACGCACTGGCGGCCGGGATCCGGCCCGATACCGCGCAGACGGCCCTGGCCGGCGCGCAGTTGCAACAGCGGGTGATCGAGCTGGACCGCGCGCAGCCCGAGTTCACGCGCACCCCGTGGGCGTACCTGGACAGTGCTGTTTCTGCCCAGCGCATCGCCCAGGGCCAGGCCAAGCGGGCCGAATACGCGGCGCCGCTCGAAACCGCGGCTGCGCGGTACGGCGTGCCGGCCTCGATCGTCACCGCCATCTGGGGCATGGAAAGCAACTACGGCGGCAATTTTGGCACCTTCCGTGCCGTCGATGCGCTGGCCACGCTGGGTTTCGAGGGCCGCCGCGCCCAATGGGCCCGCAACGAACTGCTGGCGGCGCTGCGCATCCTGGACCAGGGCGACATCGCGGCCGACCGCATGATCGGATCGTGGGCGGGCGCCATGGGCCACACGCAGTTCCTGCCGTCCGTGTTCCTCGCCTACGCGGTCGACGCCGACGGAGACGGCCGCCGCGACATCTGGGGCAGCATCCCCGATGTGGCGTCGTCCACCGCCAACTACCTGGCCAGCTCCGGCTGGCGCAGCGGACAGCCCTGGGGTATCGAGGTGCAGTTGCCGCCGGGTTTCGATCACGCCCGCGCCGAGAACACCGTGCGCCAGTCGTCCGCGCAGTGGACCGCGGAAGGGGTGGTGGCCATCGACCGGCAACCCCTGCCCGACCTGGGTGCGGCGTATGTCATCGCCCCCGCGGGTGCGCGCGGGCCGGCCTTCCTGGTGGGCGACAACTTCCGCAGCATCCTGCGCTACAACAACTCGGTGAACTACGCCCTGGCAGTGGGCCTGCTGGCGCGGCAGATCGAGGGCGGCACGGGCGTGGTGGCCCCCTGGCCGCGGGATTTGCAACCCCTGTCGCGCAGCCAGGTGAAAGACCTGCAGACAGCATTGAACCAGCGCGGGTTTTCCGCCGGCACGGCGGACGGCGTGATGGGCCCCGCCACGCGCGCCGGCCTGCGCCAGTTCCAGCAGAGCATCGGCGTGGTGGCCGACGGCTATCCCACCTTGGAGTTGCTGCAGCGGCTGATGGCGCCGTGATGCGGGCCGGCGCCGCATGACCTTGCCCTGAGCGGCCTGCAAGCCAGGGCAAGGGTGGAAAAGAAAAAGCCCGCGGTGAACGCGGGCTTTTTCATCAGGCGGCCACCATGGGCGGCCAGGTAATCCATCGGTCGATCAGTCTGCCGTGGCCTCTTCCGGCTCGGCCGGCTCGGATTTCGCCGAGCGCTCCCGCTTGGGCAGCGGCTGGATGTCCAGCAGCACCTCGGGCGTTTCCACGCCTTTTTCGTCCGTCTTCACCTCGATGTCCACCGTGAGGCGGCCACCTTCGGTCAGGCGGCCGAAGAGCAGTTCGTCGGCCAGGGCACGGCGGATGGTGTCCTGGATCAGGCGCTGCATCGGGCGGGCGCCCATCAGCGGATCGAAGCCCTTCTTGGCCAAGTGCTTGCGCAGCGTGTCGGTGAAGGTCACCTCCACCTTCTTCTCGCTCAACTGGGTTTCGAGTTGCAGCAGGAACTTGTCCACCACGCGCAGAATGATCTGCTCGTCCAGCGCCTTAAAGTTCACGATGGCATCCAGCCGGTTGCGGAACTCGGGCGTGAACAGGCGCTTGATGTCGCCCATTTCATCGCCCGCCTGCCGCGGGTTCGTGAACCCGATGGTGGCCTTGTTCATGGTCTCGGCACCCGCGTTCGTCGTCATGATGATGATGACGTTGCGGAAGTCGGCCTTGCGCCCGTTGTTGTCGGTCAGCGTGCCGTGGTCCATCACCTGCAGCAGCACGTTGAAGATGTCCGGATGCGCCTTTTCGATCTCGTCGAGCAGCAGCACGGAGTGCGGCTTCTTCGTGACTGCCTCGGTCAGCAACCCACCCTGGTCGAACCCGACATAGCCCGGAGGCGCACCGATCAGGCGGCTCACCGCATGGCGCTCCATGTACTCCGACATGTCGAAGCGGATCAGCTCGATGCCCATGATGTAGGCGAGCTGCTTGGCCGCTTCGGTCTTGCCGACGCCAGTGGGGCCGCTGAACAGGAACGAGCCGATCGGCTTGTCGCCCTTGCCCAGGCCCGAACGCGCCATCTTCACGGCGGAAGCGAGCACCTCCAGCGCCTTGTCCTGGCCGAACACCACGCTCTTGAGGTCGCGCTCGATGGTCTGCAGCTTGCTGCGGTCGTCGTTGGACACGTTCGCGGGCGGGATGCGCGCGATCTTCGCCACGATCTCCTCGATCTCGGCCTTGCCGATGGTCTTCTTGCGCTTGCTGGCCACCTGGATGCGTTGAGCCGCGCCGGCTTCGTCGATCACGTCGATCGCCTTGTCGGGCAGGTGACGGTCGTTGATGTACTTGGCCGACAATTCGGCCGCTGCCTGCAATGCCGCCGCGGCGTACTTCACGCTGTGGTGCTCTTCGAAGCGCGACTTGAGGCCCTTGAGGATGTCCACCGTTTCCTGCACGGTCGGCTCCACCACATCGACCTTCTGGAACCGGCGCGACAGGGCCGCGTCTTTTTTCGAAGATGCCGCGGTACTCGGTGAACGTGGTCGCGCCGATGCATTTGAGCTGGCCGCTGGAGAGCGCCGGCTTGAGCAGGTTGGACGCGTCCAGCGTGCCGCCCGAGGCCGCACCGGCGCCGATCAGCGTGTGGATTTCGTCGATGAACAGCACCGCATTGGGCTTGTCCTTGAGCGACTTGAGCACACCCTTCAAGCGCTGCTCGAAATCACCACGGTACTTGGTGCCCGCCAGCAAGGCGCCCATGTCGAGCGAATACACGACCGCCTCGGCCAGGATTTCCGGCACGTCGTTCTGTGTGATGCGCCATGCCAGGCCCTCGGCGATGGCCGTCTTGCCCACGCCGGCTTCGCCCACGAGCAGCGGGTTGTTCTTGCGGCGCCGGCACAGGATCTGGATCGTGCGCTCGACCTCGTAGTGGCGGCCGATCAGCGGGTCGATCTTGCCGTCCTTGGCCGCCTGATTGAGGTTCTGGGTGTACTGCTCGAGCGGCGAGGCTTTCTCGTTGCGCTCGCCACCGCCACCGCCCTCTTCGCCTTCTCCCTGGTTCTCAGGCTTGGCGGGTTCCGGCGGCTCGCCTTTCTTGATGCCGTGGGCAATGAAATTGACCACGTCTAGGCGCGTGACGCCCTGCTGGTGCAGGTAGTACACGGCGTGCGAATCCTTCTCGCCAAAGATGGCCACGAGCACGTTGGCGCCCGTGACTTCCTTCTTGCCGTTGCCCGTGGACTGCACGTGCATGATGGCGCGCTGTATCACGCGCTGGAAACCCAGCGTGGGCTGCGTGTCCACCTCGTCGGTGCCGGCGACCTGAGGGGTATTGTCTTTGATGAAATTGGCCAGCGATGACCGCAGATCATCGATGTTGGCCGAACATGCGCGCAGCACCTCGGCTGCGCTGGGGTTATCTAGCAGTGCAAGCAGCAGATGCTCCACGGTAATGAACTCGTGGCGCTGCTGGCGGGCCTCGACAAAGGCCATGTGCAAGCTGACTTCCAGTTCCTGGGCAATCATGTGAACTCCTTTGTGCTTGCGTGGAAGGGATTACTGTAGATCGGGACCAAAGGCCGTTTATTCAACAGGCTCGCTGAGGCATTGCAGCGGATGCCCCGCCTTGTGGGCCGCCTCGCGGACCTGCTCCACTTTGGTGGCGGCGACATCGCGGGAATACACCCCACATACGCCTTTGCCGTCCAAATGGATTTTCAGCATGATCTGCGTGGCTGCTTCCCGGTCTTTGCTGAAGAATTCCTGCAGCACGACGATGACGAATTCCATCGGCGTGAAGTCATCATTGAGCATGACCACCTGAAACATTTGCGGCGGCTGGGTCTTTTGCGTGCGACGTTCGAGCACGACCGAACCGCCATCATCCCGCGCTGGCGTCCTGGTGGGCGGAGCGGGGGTGGGGGAAGGTGGTTTAGTTGCCATGGATTTCATTCTAGCGAGCCACGGCGGTCGACGCAGCCTCTCCCATGTAGTGATCATCCAACGGTGTTTCAAGCCCCATCCTCGCCGGGTCAGCCTGCGTCGTACACCACATTGACCGAACCGGTGCCGGCCTGGGCGCTCCAGGCCGCCAAAGCGGCGTCGGAGGGGAAGAAACGGCTGCCCTCACCCAGTTGCAACTCCGCCACAGCCTGGCCTTGGCCGGCCTTGCAGCGGATGCCCATGCGCACCCGAAGGCCGTGCACCAGCACCTCACCCTGCTCGGTTTCCTGTCGGCGAGGCGGGAATTCGCGCACCAGGCGCTGCACGTCCGGCGCGGTATCGCCGATGGCGACCTGCAGGTAGCGTCCGAACTTGGCCCGAGCCCCCGCCAGGTCCCACACCTGCTGCACCTTCACCCGCAGCCCGCCACTGAAATGGTCGAGCTGCAGGCGGCCGCTCATGACCACGAACTCGTCGTCCTTCAGCATGTCCCGGTGGGCGTTGACCACGTTCTCGTCGGCCGAGGCTTCGATGGTGGCCGACTTGTCGTCCAACTTGAACAGGGCCAGTCGGCCCCGCTGCCCGTTGATCACCCGAAAGTCGCTGATGATGCCCGCCAGGATCTGGGGCTCGCGGCTGTCGAGCAGTTCGTCGATCTGCGTGCGTACGAAACGGCGCACCTCACTGGCCACCTCGTCGAACAGGTGGCCCGACAGGTAGAAGCCCACGGCCGTCTTTTCCTGCGTGAGGCGCTCCTTCACACCCCAGGGCACCATCTCGACGAGTTCGGGCTCCTGCGTGCTCGAGCCGTGGGCGTCCTCGCCCATCATGTCGAACAGGCCGCCCTGGTTGGCATTGGCCAGCGTGGCGTTCGCAAAGTCGAACGCCCGGTCGATCGAGGCGACGAGCGAGGCCCGATTCATGTTCATGGTGTCGAACGCACCCGCCTTGATGAGCGCCTCCAGCGTGCGCTTGTTCAAGCGCGTGCGGTCCACGCGGACGCAGAAGTCGAACAGGCTGGTAAAAGGGCCCTTGGTATCGCCGCGCGGTCCCGCGCCGCGCCCATCCCGGGCCGCAATGATGGCTTCGATCGCCTGCTGGCCCGTTCCCTTGATGGCGCCCAGCCCGTAGCGGATGACCTTGTCCGTGACCGGCTCGAACCGGTACATGCCCCGGTTCACGTCCGGCGGCTCGAACGTCAGGCCAAAGTTCTTCATGGCATCTTCGAACAGCACCTTGAGCTTGTCGGTGTCGTCCATTTCCACCGTCATGTTGGCGCAGAAGAATTCGGCCGTGTAGTGCACCTTGAGCCAGCCGGTCTGGTAGGCCAGCAGCGAGTAGGCCGCCGCGTGCGACTTGTTGAAGCCGTACCCGGCGAACTTCTCCATCAGGTCGAAGACTTCGTCGGCCTTTTCCTGGCTGATGTTCTGCTTGGCCGCTCCCGCACGGAAGATCTCGCGGTGCTCGGCCATCTCCTCGGCCTTCTTCTTGCCCATCGCCCGGCGCAGCATGTCGGCGCCGCCGAGCGAGTAGCCGCCCAGCACCTGGGCGGTCTGCATCACCTGCTCCTGGTACACCATGATCCCGTAGGTTTCCGACAGCACCTTCTCGACCAGCGGATGGGGGTATTCCACCACCTCCTTGCCATGCTTGCGGTTCACGAAGCTGGGGATCAGATCCATCGGACCCGGCCGGTACAGCGCGTTCAGGGCGATGAGGTCTTCCAGCCGGCTGGGGCGGGCTTCCTTGAGCATGCCCTGCATGCCGCGGCTTTCAAACTGGAACACGGCTTCGGTCTTGCCGTCGGAAAAGAGACGGTAGGTGGGTGCATCGTCCAGCGGAATGTTCTCGAACGTGAAGTTCTCCTGCCCCTTGTGGCGCTTGACGACGAACTCCTTGGCGATCTCCAGGATGGTCAGCGTGGCCAGGCCCAAGAAGTCGAACTTCACCAGGCCGATGGCTTCCACATCGTCCTTGTCGTACTGGCTCACGGCGGAATCGCTGCCCGGCTGCTGGTAGAGGGGGCAAAAATCGGTGAGCTTGCCCGGGGCGATGAGCACGCCCCCGGCGTGCATGCCGATGTTGCGGGTCATGCCCTCGAGCTTTTGCGCCATCTCGATGATGGTCTTGACGTCTTCTTCCTTCTGCACGCGCTCGGCCAGCAGCGGCTCCAGTTCGAGTGCGTAATTGTTCTTGTCGCCCTCCTTCTTGGGGTTGGGCGGGTACTGCAGCGTGTACGACATGCCGGGCTTGCCCGGCACGAGCTTGGAAATGCCGTCGCAGAACGTGTAGCTCATGTCCATGACCCGGCCCACGTCGCGGATCGCGGCCTTTGCGGCCATGGTGCCGAACGTGGCGATCTGGCTCACGGCATCCTTGCCGTACTTGTCCTTCACGTAGTCGATCACGCGATCGCGGTTGGACTGGCAGAAATCAATGTCGAAGTCGGGCATCGACACCCGCTCGGGGTTCAGGAACCGCTCGAACAGCAGGTTGTACTGCAGCGGGTCCAAATCGGTGATCTTGAGTGCATAGGCCACCAGCGAGCCAGCACCGGAGCCCCGGCCCGGCCCCACCGGGCAGCCGTTGTTCTTGGCCCACTGGATGAAGTCCCCCACGATCAGGAAGTAGCCCGGGAACCCCATTTTCAGGATGGTGTTGATCTCGAACTCCAGCCGCTCCAGGTAGCGCGGGCGCTCCTTGTCGCGATCCGCCTCCTTGGGGTACAGGTGCGCCAGACGCTCTTCCAGCCCCGCCAGCGAAGCCACCCGGAAGTACTCGTCAATGGGCATGCCGCCCGGGGTGGGAAAGTCCGGCAGCTGCGGCTTGCCCAGCACCAGGGTCAGGTTGCAGCGCTTGGCGATCTCCAGCGTATTGGCGATCGCGGACGGCACGTCGGCGAACAGCGCCTCCATCTGCGCGCTCGATTTGAAGTATTGCTCGCGCGTGAACTTGCGCACCCGCCGCTGGTTGCCCAGGATTTCGCCTTCGGAGATGCACACACGCGCTTCATGGGCCTCGTAATCGTCGGCCGTGGCGAACTGCACGGGGTGGGTCGCGACGACGGGCAGGTTCAGCCGGGCGGCCAGTTGCACGGCAGACACCACATGGGCTTCGTCGTCGGGCCGGCCGGCGCGCTGGATCTCCAGGTAGAAGCGATGGGGGAACAGCCCTGCCAGCCGCAGTGCCAGACGCGCGGCCCCCGCGTCGTCGCCCTTCACGATGGCCTGCCCCACGGGACCGGCCTGAGCGCCCGCCAAAGCGATGAGGCCTTCGCCCAGTTCCTCCAGCCAGGCCCAGGTGCAAAGGGGCTGGTTCTTCACCACGTTGCGCGTCCAGGCGCGCGCGAGCAGTTCCGACAGGTTCAGGTATCCCTGCTTGCCCTGCACCAGCAGGATCATGCGGGAAGGTGGATTGCCCGGCTCCTCGGGTTCGACGAACACTTCGGCGCCCAGCACGGGCTTGACGCCCTTGCCCCGCGCTTCCTTGTAAAACTTGATGGCGCCGAAAAGATTGCCGAGGTCGGTGATCGCCAGGGCGGGCTGGCCGTCCTTGGCAGCCGCCTTGGCCACTTCATCAATGCGGTTGGTGCCGTCGACGACGGAAAATTCGGTGTGCAGGCGCAAATGGACAAACATGGCGGGTATTGTAGGAACGCCCGCTTCCTGCCCCGCGCCAGAGCCCCGGCGTTTCGTTCAGGCCGCCGGCTGGCACGCCGGTACAATCCGGCTCCTGCCCGATCGCCGCGGCCAGCCCCCTGTGGTCGTCCCGGCCCCTGATCGGAAGCGGGAACCGATGCCCTTCTTTTGCCTGAAAGCTGCCTCCATGCCGCGTTTTCCCCTGCCCCTGTTGTCCGCCCTGCTGGCCGCCGGCCTGATGGCGGGCTGCTCCAGCACCCCCGAAGACAAGACCGCCGGCTGGAGCCCCAATCGCATCTACTCCGAAGCCCGCGACGAACTCAACAGTGGCGGCTACGACAAGGCCGTGCCCCTGCTGGAAAAGCTCGAAGGTCGCGCGGCCGGCACGCCGCTGGCACAGCAGGCCCAGTTGGAAAAGGCCTATGCCCAGTACAAGGCCGGCGAAAAGGCCCAGGCCATCGCCACGCTGGACCGCTTCATGAAGCTGCACCCCGCCAGCCCCGCCTACGACTACGCGCTGTACCTGAAGGGGCTCGTCAACTTCAACGACAACCTGGGGCTGTTCTCCTGGCTGTCACGCCAGGACCTGTCCGAGCGCGACCAGAAGGCCGCCAAGGATTCGTTTGAGTCCTTCCGCGAGCTGACCACGCGGTTCCCGGAATCGCGCTATGCCCAGGACTCGCGCCAGCGCATGACCTACATCGTCAATTCCCTGGCGCAGTACGAAGTGCACGTGGCCCGCTACTACTACGAGCGCGGCGCCTATGTGGCGGCCATCAGCCGGGCCCAGATCGCCCTGGCCGACTACAAGGAAGTGCCTGCGCTGGAAGAGGCCCTGTACATCCTGGTGAAGTCCTACGATGCGCTGGGCATGACCCAGTTGCGCGACGATGCGCAGCGCGTCATGGCAAGTTCCTACCCGCAGAGCGAGTTGAACCGCGATGGCCTCAAGGCCAAGTCGGAGCCGTGGTGGAAGGTGTGGTGAGCGCGCGCAGCGCTGCATCGAATTCCTGCGCCGTGTGAAGGCGCCGCATGGGTGGCAAGGCTGACAGCAGGCGCTTGCCGTAGCCCATCTCGACCAGGCGGGTGTCGGCCACCACCAGCACGCCCCGATCGGTTTCGCTGCGAATCAACCGCCCCGCGCCCTGCTTGAGGGCGATCGCTGCCTCCGGCAGCGAAAAGTACCGGAAGGCGCTGCGTTTGGCCTGTTCCAGCCGCTGGGAGCGCGCCTCCACCAGCGGATCGCCCGGTGGCGGGAACGGCAGTTTGTCGATCACCACCAGTTGCAGGGCCTCGCCCGGCACGTCGAACCCTTCCCAGAACGTGGCGGACGCGACCAGCACGCACCCTGCCCGCCCCTCGGACGCGCCTTCGCGGAACCGCTCCATCAAACGCCGCTTGGGCCACTGGCCCTGCACCAGCACCTCGATGCCGGAATCCGCAGCGAACCGGGCCTGCAGCGCATCGCCGATGGTCCGCAGGGCCTTGAGCGTGGTGGTGAGCACCAGGGTGCGCCCTCCGAGCACCGACACCGCGCTGCCCACCCAGGCCGCCAATGCCGCGCTGTGGGAGGGGTCGGAAGGCTTGGGCAATTCCAAAGGCACATGGAAGGCCGCCTGCGACGCATAGTCGAACGGGCTCTCCACCCGCAAGATGCGCGCGTCCTGCAAACCGCAGGGCTCGGTGAACCAGCGCAGGCTCGCATCGTCCCCCAAGGTGGCCGAGGTGAAGATCCATGCACGGGGCTTGCCCTGCGACAGCACCGCGGCCGCGTCCGGCTCATCCCAGGCCGAGGCCTCGGCCTCAGGCTCGGGCTCGCCAGCGGGCAGTTGCCACAGGGACCGCATCGGGCCCGCGATGTCGAGCGGCGCTTCCACGAGCCGCAACGCGCCCGCCACATCCACCCATCGGACCGCATCCGCGGCACAAGGCTGGGAAAAGCCGTCCATGCGCTCCATGAGCTGCACCGCACGGCCATGCAGGCGCACGAAGTCCGGGGCGATCTCGCTCACGGTGTCCAGGGCCGCCAGGGCTGCGCGGCATGCGCCGACCACCTGCTGCATGGCCGCATGCCATTCGCCGGGGTCCACGCCGTCGGGCACCTCGCTTGTCCAACGCAACCGCGAACCGGCCGGGGCACGGCCTGCGGCCAGACGAAGATCGCGGCCGGCGCGGTCCAGCGCGCCGGCCACCCCCAGCCAATCGGCCAGCCCGCGGGCGAACTGCAGGCCTGCCGCCATCACGTCGCGCGAAAAAATCCAGCAACTGCGCGGTAGAGGCTTGTTTGCCCATGAACTGCACGCCGGTTTCGTTCAGCTGGTGCGCCTCGTCGAAGACGACGACGCGCACGGAAGGCAACAGTTCGGCCATGCCGGAATCGCGAACGGCCTGGTCCGCAAAAAAGAGGTGGTGGTTGATCACCACCACATCGGCAGCCAGCGCCTCGCGCCGGGCACGGTGGACATGGCAGTCCCGAAAGCGCGGGCACGGCGAGCCCAGGCAGTTCTCGCGGGTGGAGGTGACCAGCGGAATCACCGGAGAGCGCTCATCCAGCCCCGGCAACTCAGCCAAATCCCCGCTCACCGTCCCTTGCGACCAGGTTTCCACGCGGGCCAGCACCCGCGCCACAGCTGCATCGTGAGCGGCCGCATCCTGGCGTGCCAACTCCATGCGGTGCAGGCATAGGTAGCTGGCCCGGCCCTTGAGCAGCGCGGTGCGCACGGGCAACGCCAGTGCCTGAACGAGGCGGGGCAGGTCGCGCGCGAACAACTGGTCCTGCAGCGCCTTGGTGGCGGTGGACACCAGCACCCGCTCGCCACTGAGCAGCGCCGGCACCAGATAGGAAAACGTCTTGCCGACGCCCGTGCCCGCCTCCACCACCAGACCCCCTCCCTGCTCGATGGTCTCGGCCACCGCCAGCGCCATCTCGGTCTGGCCAGCGCGGGGCGAGAAATGCGTCTGGGCCAGCGACAGCACGCCGCCCGCTTCGAACGCGGCCTGCACGCCATGGACGAGCGATTCGATGCGGGGCAATTCCATGCCGGTCATTCCTGGTTGCGCTCACGGGCGACCGCACCGGACCGCATGGTGGGACCGGGAGGAAATGGACAGGGTAAAAGGCGGTGCAAGGAAAGAAGGCAGCAGAGGCGTCGCATGGCAAAACCGCCAAAGGGCGCCCGATAATACGTGCTTCGCCCGGCCCTTCGGCCGGCCCGCGCCTTCCACCATTTCTGCCATGACCAAACCGTTTCGCCTCACTGCGTCAACCGGCATCCACAAAGGCGATCGCGAATACCAGCAGGACCAGGTCGCGTTGATCGCCCACCCCCGCTACAACGGCTGCGTGCTCGGTGTCGTGGCGGACGGCATGGGAGGGCGCAGCGGGGGCCGCAAGGCGTCCGACCAGGTGATGCTCACGGCCCGGCAATGGTTCGAGCGGTACTCGCCGGACACCGACGACACCGCGACGATGCTCAAGCACATGGTGGAAGAGGCGCACATCGTGATCCGCCTCACCGCCATCTCAGCAGAGCAGGAGCCGCACAGCACGGTGGCGGCCTTCATCATCAACCCCCGGGGCGACTGCCACTGGGCGCATGCCGGCGATTCACGCATCTATCACTTCCAGGGCGCGCGGCTGGCCCACCGCACCAGCGACCATTCATATGTGCAGGCCCTGGTCGACCGCGGCGAAATCACCGAGGCCGAGGCCAACACCCATCCGCACTCCAACATCCTGGTGGGCTGCCTGGGCACCGAGAGCGATCCGCCGGTGGCCCAGCACATGATTCCGCAACTGCTGCCGGGCGATGTGCTCCTGGCGTGCAGCGACGGCGTGTGGCACTATTTTTCGCCCACGGAGCTGGCGTCGGTGGTGGACTCGCTGTCGCCGCGCGAGGCCACGGAATTCCTCATCGAGAAAGCGCGGTCACGGGCCCGTGGCGGCGGGGACAACCTCTCGCTCGCCATCGTGAAGATCGAGGCGCTGGTGGAAGAAAAGAAACCGGCCCGGCTGGTGCGCTGAGGAAGGCGTCAACAGCGCGCACCTGCCCCGCGCCACAGGGTTGGGGTGCCCCATGGCAGTTGCCCGCGCCTGGTGGAAGGCGTGCGCCTTGGCGCCGCCTTCAGGGGGCAGCGCTGGCCGGTGGAACCGGCGGTGGCGGTGGCAGCGCCGCTGCCGGCTTGCGGCCCTGGGCTTCGGCATCGGCCCGCGCCTTCTCGTGCTTTTCGCGCCGCTCCTGGGCGGCCTTCTGCTTGGCCTCGTACCGGGCACGCGCTTCGGAAATCTGGCCGGGTTGCGCTGCCGCACGCTCGGCCTTGGCGGCTTCGTGCGACTGCTCCCGCGAATGCTGCTGTGCGGCGCGCTGCTGCGCGTCGTGCTCGCGCTCCGCACGGCCCTGCGCTTGCGCCTGAGCCCGGGAGGCGGCCTGCATGGGTGCGGGGCGTTCGCCGGCTTCAAGCTTCTCGCGCTGCTCCTGCTGCTTTTGCTCGATCGACTGCACGCGCAAGGCCGCCTTTTCACGGCGCTCGGCGTCGTTCAGGGCCACTTCGCGCTGCCGCAGTGCGCTTTCCTGGTCCCGCACCTGCGCCCGCACGCCGATCAGGCAGTCCTCGACGGAAAAGCGCTGGTAGCAGACGGCCTCTTCCTTGATGCGCCGGGCCTCCAGCGCGCGGCGGTCGCGCTGGATCTGGTCGCGCTCGGTGCGGCGCTCGGCCTGCGCGGCATCGGCGGCGGCGCGCGATGCGGCCAGCGGTGACTGGGCCGCAGCCAGCGTCGAGGCGAGCGCCAGTGCGGTGGCAAGGAAAAGGCGTTGGAAGGATGGCATGGCGAGAAAAGAGGTTACGTCAATCCGGTGTCCACCACGCGCCGCTCCAGATCCAGGAATTCCTTGGACTGCATTTCATTCAGCCGGGAGACGGTGCGCGGAAATTCATGGGCCAGCGGGCCCTCGGTGTACAGCGCTTCGGGCGGCACGGCGGCGGACAGGATGAGCTTGACGCGCCGGTCGTACAGCACGTCCACCAGCCACGTGAAGCGCCGGGCCGGCGACGCCATCGATACGGGCATGTGGGGCACATCCGACAGCAGCACGGTGTGGAACTGCGTGGCGATTTCCAGGTAGTCGTTCTGCGAGCGCGGGCCACCGCACAGCACGCTGAAATCGAACCAGACGACGCCGCCGGCCTTGCGGCGCGCACGGATCTCGCGTGCCTCGATGTGCAGGACCGGGTCTTCGTCGCGCACTTCGGCCAGTTGGTCGAACGCCTCGGACATCTCCGCATCGGCCTGGGGTCCCAGCGGCGTGTGGTACAGCCGCACCATCTCCAGCGTGCGGCGGCGGTAGTCGGTGCCGTTGTCCACGTTGACCACCTCCATCCGCTGGTTCAGCAGTTCGATGGCGGGCAGGATGCGGTCGCGGTGCAGCCCACCGGGGTACAACCCGTCGGGCTCGAAATTGGAGGTGGTGACAAAACCCACGCCGTTGTCGAAAAAGCGCCGCCAGCAGGCGGTGCAGGATCATCGCGTCGGTGATGTCCGCCACATGGAACTCATCGAAGCAGATGAGCTTGTAGCGCTTGGAGATGCGCTCGCCCAGCACGTCCAGCGGATTGACGGTGCCCTGCAGGCCCGCCAGTTCGCGGTGCACTTCGCGCATGAACTCGTGGAAATGCAGCCGCACCTTGCGGCGGATGGGCACGGCGTTGAAAAAGCAGTCCATGAGAAAGCTCTTGCCCCGCCCCACGCCGCCGTACATGTACACGCCGCGCGGCACCTCGGGCCGGTTGATGAGCTTCTTCAAGGCGTTGGAGCGGCGCTCCTTGTACAGCGCCCAATCGTCGGCACACCGCTGCAACGCCTCGACGGCGCGCAACTGGGCCGGATCGCTCTGGTAGCCCTTGCTGGCCAGTTCCGCCTCATACGCCTGCTTCACATTCACACGCACACTCCAAACGCTATAAAAAAGATAGCTGCCTGCGCTAGTATTTCAAGCGCAGGCAGCCATTTTTACCCAAAGTCCCGGGGTCAGAAGTTCAGCGTGCGCTTGTCCACGGCCAGGGCCGCTTCCTTGGTGGCTTCGCTCAAGCTCGGATGGGCGTGGCAGATGCGCGCGATGTCTTCGGCGCTGGCCTTGAACTCCATGGCGACCACGGCTTCGGCGATCAGTTCGCTGGCCATCGGGCCGACGATGTGCACGCCCAGGATCTCATCCGTGGCCGCGTCCGCCAGGAACTTGACCATACCGGTCGTGTCGCCCAGCGCGCGGGCGCGACCGTTGGCCAGGAACGGGAACGTGCCGGCCTTGTACTTCACGCCGTCCGCCTTGAGCTGCTGCTCGGTGCGGCCCACCCAGGCGATCTCGGGGTTGGTGTAGATCACCCAGGGGATGGTGTTGAAGTTCACATGGCCGTGCTGGCCCGCGATGCGCTCGGCCACGGCCACGCCCTCTTCTTCGGCCTTGTGCGCCAGCATCGGGCCGCGCACCACGTCGCCCACCGCCCACACGCCCGACAGGTTGGTCTTGCAATCGGCATCGACCACGATCGCGCCGCGCTCGTCCAGCTGCAGGCCAACGGCTTCGCCGTTGAGTCCGATGGTGTTGGGCACGCGGCCGATGGACACGATGAGCTTGTCCACTTCCAGCGTCTGGGCTTCGCCCTTGGCATTGGTGTAGGCCACGCTCACGGCATTGTTGCCGGTCTTGATCTCGCCGATCTTCACGCCCAGTTCGATCTTGAGGTTCTGCTTGTCGAACGCCTTCTTGGCTTCCTTGGCGATCTGCTCGTCCACCGCGCCCAGGAACGTGGGCAGTCCTTCCAGCACCGTCACTTCGGCACCCAGGCGGCGCCAGACCGAGCCCATTTCCAGGCCGATCACGCCGGCGCCGATCAGGCCCAGCTTCTTGGGTGTCTCTCCAATGCGCAGGGCACCGTCGTTGGAAAGGATGTGCTCTTCGTCGAACGGCACGCCAGGCAGCGCGCGGGCGTTGGAGCCCGTGGCCAAGATGATCTGCTTGCCGGTGATGGACTCTTCGGCAGCGCCGGCCACGCGGATTTCATAGCCACCGTCGGCGGCTTTCACGAACGAGCCACGGCCGTGGAAGAACGTGATCTTGTTCTTCTTGAACAGGTACAGGATGCCGTCGTTGTTCTGCTTCACCACGCTGTCCTTGCGGGCGATCATCTTGGCCACGTCCATGCGCACGTCCTTGACCTCGATGCCATGGTCGGCGAAGTGGTGGTTGGCCTGGTCGAAATGCTCGGACGACTGCAGCAGCGCCTTGGAGGGAATGCAGCCCACGTTGGTGCAGGTGCCGCCCGGTGCGGGGCCGCCCTTGCCGTTCTTCCACTCGTCGATGCAGGCCACGTTGAAGCCCAGTTGCGCGGCACGGATGGCAGCGATATAGCCGCCGGGGCCGCCGCCGATCACGATCACGTCGAATTGTTTGCTCATGTCAATCTCACTCAATCAGTTGAAGAAAGACCCACCGGCGGGCGCGGCCAACGGCCGGGCCACGCGGGCGGGTCCATCCAGGGGGATCAGATGTCGAACAGCAGGCGCGAGGGGTCTTCCAGCGCTTCCTTCATGGCCACCAAGCCCAGCACGGCTTCACGGCCGTCGATGATGCGGTGGTCGTACGACATGGCCAGGTAGTTCATCGGGCGGATGACGATCTGGCCGTTTTCCACCACGGCACGGTCCTTGGTGGCGTGCACGCCCAGGATGGCCGACTGCGGCGGGTTGATGATGGGGGTGGACAGCATGGAGCCGAACGTGCCGCCATTGGAGATCGAGAACGTGCCACCGGTCATCTCTTCAATGCCCAGCTTGCCGTCCTTGGCCTTCTGGCCGAACTCGGCGATCTTCTTTTCGATGTCGGCGAACGTCATCTGGTCGGCATTGCGCAGGATGGGCACCACCAGGCCGCGGGGCGAGCCCACGGCGATGCCGATGTCGAAGTAGCCGTGGTAGACGATGTCGTTGCCGTCGACCGAGGCGTTGAGCACCGGGTACTTCTTCAGGGCATGCACGGCCGCCTTCACGAAGAAGCTCATGAAGCCGATCTTCACGCCGTGTTCCTTGGTGAAAGCGTCCTGGAACTTCTTGCGCATGTCCATCACCGGGGCCATGTTCACTTCGTTGAACGTGGTCAGGATGGCGTTGGTCGATTGCGACTGCAGCAGGCGCTCGGCCACGCGGGCGCGCAGGCGGCTCATGGGCACGCGCTGCTCGGGGCGGCCGCTCAGGTCTTCCTTGGCGGTGGGCGCAGCCACCTGCGGCAGCGCCTTGGTGGGCACGCCGGTGGGGATCGCGCTCGGTGCGGCCGCAGCGGCCTTGCCCGTGCCCGATGCCACGGCACCCAGCACGTCACCCTTGGTCACGCGGCCATCCTTGCCCGTGCCGGCCACGGCCGAAACGGACAGGTTGTTGTCGGCCAGCAGCTTGGCCAAGATGAGGCTGGAGTTCAGCGGCGTGCGCAACTCATGGCTCATGTTGGCCAGGAACTCGCTCTTGTACTGACTGGCCTGCTCCAGGTCGTTGGCCTTTTGCGACAGGGCATCCTGCGCGCGCAGCAACTGCTGCTTCTGGTACTCCAGCTGCTGCGTCTGCTCTTCCAGCTGGGCGTTGCTCTGCTCCAACTCGGTCTGCTGCGCTTCCATCTGGGCTTGCGACTCCTGCAGCACCCGGCTCTGCTGCTCGAGCTCTTCGTTGCTCACGCGCAATTCCTCCTGCTGTGCCTGCAGTTCTTCGGCCTGGCGCTGGGTTTCTTCCAGCAGGGCTTCGAGCCGGGTCCGGTCGATGGCCGAGCGGATGGAGGTGGCGAGCAATTCCGACGCGCGGGTGAGCAGTTGCAGATCGGCATCGCGCAGCGTGCGGAAGAACCCGAATTCGATCACCGCATGCACGACACCGTTGTGCACGGCCGGCACCAGCACGATCTCGGCCGGCGTGGCGTGCCCCACCCCAGAGGAGATAGGCAGGTAGTTCGTCGGCACGTCCGTCACATGCATCAGCTGGCGGGAATCGGCGGCCTGCCCCAATAGGCCCTGGCCGCTCAAGACACGGGCACCGGCCTGGGGATCGGCCAGTGCATAGCTGCCGAACCGCTGAAACACGCCGCCGCCTTCGGCCACATACGCCGCGCCCACCCGCGCGCCCAGCCAGTCTGCCAGGTAGTCCATCACGATCGGGCCCAGATCGCTCAGGCGGTGATCGCCCTGCAGCCGGTTGCCCAGCCCCACTAGGCCGCCCTTGATCCAGTCCTCCTGGGCTTTGGCGCGGTGATCGCTTCGGGCAAGGACAGCGGACATCAGGATCAGCAGCAGCAGCACGAACGAACTGACCCAGGTGAAATACGCGCCGAAGGTGGCCGCGGCATCCCATTCGCCGCGCCGGGTATCCAGTTCCTGGCGCTCAGCGTTCAGCATTTCCCGAAGGATGTTGCGGATCGCGTCCATGGTTGCACGGCCCTTGTCCGTGCGCACCACGTCTGCCGCACCCTCCGCATTGCCTGCGCGCCGCATGTTCACGGTTTCGTCGAGTTCCGTCATCTTCTGCGCCACCAGGGCCTGCAGATGCTCGAAGCGCTGCACCTGCTCGGGCGATGCCTGCACCAGGGTGCGCAGCCGTCCCATCTCGGGCTTGAGCGCGGCCTGCGCTGCCGTGTAGGGCTGCAGGTAGCGGGTTTCGCCCGTGAGCAGATAGCCGCGCTGACCGGTTTCCGCATCTTTCGTGATGGACAGGACGGTCTGCATCTGCGTGAGCGATTCCACGGCCGCATTGATGCGAGTCACCGCTTCGGCCCGCTCCTGCTGCGACTGGTAGGTGAACAGGGCGATGATGGTCGTGGCCAACGCGGCCAACATGAAGCCAGCGAACAGCCGGATCGGCATGCCTCGCTGGATCTGGGAGGAAGGGGCGTTAGATGTCATGGCGCGGATCGGAGTGGGCCCAAATCATAGAGCCCAATGGCATGGCAGTAACACCCGCACACAAGGTGCGGATACCTTCGAAAAAATGGGGCGCGGCGTCTAAAACCGCCCGTGCGCCCCCCGCCCTGACGCTAGGCGCCCGGCTGTGCCTGCCAGGCCGCCAGCTGGCGGCGCAGTTCCTCGTTCTCGGCCGTGAGTTCGGCCACGCGTTCACGCAACGACTGCAGGGTCTCGGGCGATGGGACATCGGCCTCGTCCCGGGGCTTGCGCCTGGCCTCGCGCACCCGCTTGGCCGCCTGCTTGAGTTCGTCACCTCCCGCCATGGCTGCCGCACGCTGTTCGTCCTGCGGCAACGTGGCCACGGCCGCCGCTGCGTTCAGTGAGAGGGCGCCCGCCTTGACCGCTGCCACCACCTCGGGCGCGGCCTGCTTGCGTATTTTTTCGATCATCACCACCTGGCTGCTGCTCAGCCGTGCGGCCTTGGCAATGGCCTCCCGACTGGACAGCGGCTGGGGCTCTGGCGATGCCTCCTGCGCCAGCGCATCGGCTGCAGTCGGGGCCGGGGCGGCGGCACCGGGGGGGTGTGCATCCTCCCCGGGTTCGCCGGGGGAAGCCCCCCGAAGGGCCTCGCCATTGGCGGCACGCACGTTGCGATCGGCCAGAATCTCCCGCTTGCGCAGAGCCAGCACGCCGCGCTGGAAGTCCGATACGCTACGCCGACCCAGGTGCTGGTCGATCATCCACAGGTGCACGTCTTCCATGGAGCGGAAATTCTGATTTTGAACCGTCTGGAACGGCAACCCATGCTTTTGGCAGATACCGTACCGGTTATGGCCATCCACCAGCACATCGCCCCACAGCACCAGCGCATCGCGGCACCCTTCCGCCAGCAGGCTGCGCTCCAGGGCCGCGTGCTCCTCGGGGCTCAGGGGGTCGATATAGGCCTTGAGTTCTTCGTTGACGACGATATGCATGGGCGGGGTTTCCAGGACCAAAGGGCCGGCATTGTAGAGAGCCCCTTCTGATCCGGAGAAAATCGAAAGGCTATGCAAACCACCGACAAGGCCAAGGGCTCGCGCCAGAGCTTCAGGGGGCAGCTCACCCTGCTGTTCGGCGGGCTGTCGCTTGCCAGCCTGCTGGGCGTGGGGGTCTACGTGGGCCACATCGCCACGGGGGAGCTGGCCCGGTTCGGCGGTGAACTGCTGCACACCAGTGCCCGATCGGCCGCCGACCTGCTGGCGACCAACCTGCGCGAGCGGGCCCAGGAAATCGACCTCCTGCGCCAGTTGGCGCTCTTCACCCGCGGCGACCTTTCCGCTCAGGAGATGCGGCAGGCGCTGGACCTGCGCAAGACCACCCACAACGAATACGCCTGGATCGGCGTCACCGACGCGAGCGGACGGGTCACGCAAGCCACTGATGGCGTGCTGGTCGGTGCCCAGGTCGAGCACCGGCCTTGGTTCCAGTCCGCCCGCTCCGGGCTGTTCGTGGGCGACGTGCACGAGGCCGTGCTGCTCGCCAAGCAGTTGCCCAACCGCAACCCGGACCAGCCGCTGCGCTTCATCGACTTCGCGGCCCCCATCCTGGACGAGCAGGGCCAGTTGCGGGGGGTGCTGGGTGCCCACGCCCACTGGTCCTGGGTGACCGAGACGGTAGAGTCCATCGTGGTGAACCGGGTCGGCCAGCACGGTGCGGAGGTGCTGATCGCGGACAGGGCCGGGCACATTCTTTACCCGTTCCAGCATGTCGGACTGTTGAATCTGCCTGCCGGCGCTTCTCCGCAGGCGCAGTCGGAACGCCTGCAATGGAGCGATGGCGCAGAGTACCTCACCAGCATGGTGGAGCTACCGACCGTGGCGCACACCGATCTGGGCTGGCGCATCGTTCTGCGCCAGCCGCTGGACAAGGCACTGGCCCCGGTGAAAGCGCTGCGCCAGCAACTGATTCTGCTCGGCCTGCTCACGGCCCTGGCCTGCGCCCTGGTCGCCTACCGGCTGGCAGCGCGCATCAGCCGGCCCATCGAACAGCTGGCCCGCGCCGCCCGCATGATCGAAAACCGCGCTGGAACGCCGATCTATCCGGGCGACGAACACGCATCGGAGATCACGCAACTCAACCACTCCTTCCAGTCGATGACGGCGTCCCTGCTCGAGCGGGAGCGCGAACTGTCCCAGTTAAACACGTCCCTGGAAGCCCAGGTGGCGGAACGCACGCTGGCGTTGCACCGCGCCAACCAGGAACTGGAGAACCTGGCCATTCACGACGCGCTCACCGGGCTCTACAACCGCCGCAGGTTCGATGAAAAGCTGCGCGAGTACGTGCAGCTCTTTCAGCGCACGGGCCGGACCTTCGCGCTGCTGGTCATCGACGCCGACCATTTCAAGCATGTCAACGACCACCATGGCCACCAGGCCGGCGACGCGGTGCTTCAGCAATTGGCCCAGGTGATCTCGGGCAGTGTGCGAATCACCGATTTCGTGGCGCGCTACGGCGGCGAGGAATTCGTGGTGCTGCTGCCGGAGCCGCAGGACCGGCAGGAGGGCCGCGTGGTGGCTGAAAAGATCCGCTTCGCGGTGAGCCAGAGCCAGTTCCCGGCCGTCGGCCAGTTGACCGTGAGCCTGGGCATGAGTTTTTGCAGCCTGAAGGACACCAACGAAACCGACATCGTCCAGCGTGCCGACCAGGCGCTCTACCAGGCCAAGCAGCAAGGGCGCAACCAGGTGGTGGTGGCGACCGAAAGCGCCTGACCCCTTTTGCCTCGGCGGGAAAGCGGCAAAGACGCCGCTATGATTCGGCGCCCTCGCCATGAACCATCGCCGCGCCCTCCTTCGCCTGCTCCTGCTTGCCGTGTTCCTGCACACGTGCATCGGGCTGCCCTTGCACGAGGCGGAGCATCTGCAAGCCGCCATGGGCACGCGCCCGGAGACCGCCAGCGCGGAGCAAAACGATGCGCCCCAGCCGGCGAAGCCGGCACACGCGTTGGAGCACGGCCCCTGTGCCGGTTGCCTGGCATTCGCGCAGCCCGCCGCATTGTCAGGCGGCATCGGACTGCCGGTGCCGCAGGCAGGCGCCGGCCCCAAATGCCCACAGCCCACAGCGGCATTTGCCTTCGTGCCGGCACCTGGCCGCTGGCCTTTTGCATCGCGCGATCCCCCTCTTCCCATCGCCTGATGCATGCCGCACCGCAAGGCGGCCGCATCCCAGTTGGATCTTCTCTCTCTCGCCGTGGCGGCTTTGCCGCCGCGGGCGGGTCCGTGCATGCCATCCGGCCACCCTGAATCGTGGCCGGCGATTTTTCTTCAGTACGTTCATGTTCCTTATTGCCTGCCGGGGCGCTCGCGCCCCCTTTCCCCTCACGCTCGCCATGGCGGCCCTGTCGTGCGGCTCTGCCATGGCGCAAACCGCCGACAGTGCGCCCCAGCTGTCCACTGTCGAGATCGTCGGACGAACCGAGTCCGGGGCCTACCATGCCGAAGAAGCCGCGGGCGCCAAGACCGACCTGCCATTGCGGGAGCTGCCGCAATCGGTGCGGATCGTCACCCGCCAGGCCATCGATGACCTGGGCGCCACGCGGCTCGATGACGTGCTCGATTACGTGGGGGGTGTGTCCCGCCAGAACAATTTCGGCGGGCTGTGGGACAACGTGGCCATCCGTGGCCTGCCTGGCAATGAAAACACCGGCATGGCCACGTTGATGAACGGCTTTTCTTCCAACCGGGGCTTCAACGCGCCGCGCGATCTGGCCGGCGTGGAGCGCATCGAATTTCTCAAAGGCCCCGCAGCAGCGCTTTATGGCAGCAGCGAACCCGGCGGCACCCTGAACATCGTCAGCAAGCGGCCCTTGTGGAAAGCAGCCAATGCCGTCGAGGGCTCCGTGGGCAGCCAAGGCCTCAAGCGGGGCGCATTCGACAGCACCGGGCCCATCGGCGAGAACTTCGCCTATCGCCTCAACGTGGCAGCGGAGGACCGCGACAGCTTCCGCGACCATGTGAGTTCCGAACGGCGCGTGGTCGCCCCGGCATTCACCTGGAAGCTGAGCCGCGACACGTCGCTGGAATACGCCGGGGAGTTTCTGCGCCATGCCACGCCTTTGGACCGAGGCGTCGTGGCCGTGGGCAATCGGTTGGGCACCATCCCGCGCAGCCGATTCCTGGGCGAGCCGGGCGATGGCGATGTGACGGTGGAGAACCAGACCCATCAGTTCATCCTGTCGCACGAATGGAGCCCGCAATGGCGCAGCCGCTTGGGCTTGTCGTACCGCGAGACCTCCATCCAGGGCTTCTCCACCGAAGCCAGCGCACTGCAGTCCAGCGGCTTGCTCACCCGCCAGCGCCGCTTTCGGGACTTCGCCTCGGACGACATCGCATTGCAGGCCGAACTGCAGGGGAACGTCAAGGCCGGCGGCATGGAACACGAGCTGCTGTTCGGCGTGGAAAGCTTCAAGTTCCACCTGGACACGCTGATGCTGCGCGCCAACCCCACGGCGGCCTCGCCCTATGCGATCGACATCCAGGCCCCTGTCTATGGACAGTCCCAGCCCACGCCATTGCCCAACACGGACACCCTGGAGCGCCAGCGCAACACCGCGCTTTATTTTCAGGATGCCATCAAGCTGTCGCCGACGTGGCGCCTGGTGGGCGGGGTACGCGTGGACCAGTACCGGCAGTCGCTGGAAAACCGGCGCAATGGCACCACGGTCCGCCAGGAGCCTTCATCCACCTCGCCGCGCGTTGGCCTGAGCTGGCTGCCATCCTCGCAATGGACGGTGTACGCAAACGCGGGGCGCTCGTTCCGCCCGAACGTGGGGTCCGACAGTGCTTCGCAGCCCTTCGATCCGGAAACCGGGCGTTCCCTGGAAGTCGGCGCAAAGTGGGAGAGCGCCGACCAGCGCATGGGTGCCACGGCCGCCCTGTTCGACATCCGCAAACGCAATGTACTGACCTCCGACCCGCTCAATTCGAGCTATTCCGTGGCCGCAGGCGAAGTGCGCAGCCGGGGCCTGGAGCTGGATTTCGCAGGCCAGGTGACGGCCCGCTGGCGGGTCAATGCCAGCCTGGTTCTGAACGACGTGGAAATCACCCGTGACAACACCCTGGAGGTCGGGGGGCGGCTGCTCAACGTGCCCAAGGTCAATGGCAGCGTGCTGGCGGTGTACGAGAACGCCTTCGACAATGGGCAACGCTATGGCATCGGGGGCGGCGTCACGCACGTCGGCCGCCGCCTGGGCCAGGCCCGTACCCAGGCCGAGGCCAATGCGGGATCGGCGGCCTTCGATCTGCCCAGCTACCGCACAGCCAAACTGGTCGCCTACTGGCGCATCACCCCGGCCGTGCGGCTGACCCTGGACGTGGACAATGTTTTCGACACCACGTACTACACCAGTTCGTACAGCCGCCTCTGGGTTGCACCGGGCACGGCGCGCGCGGTGACGCTGGGCGTGCAGGCACGCTTCTGACGCACCGGGCAGAGGGGTGGAGGGCAGAGACAGCGGATGACATTCGGCGTGAGCAACGTCTGACGCGGGGGAGATGCGGCCCCCGCCAGCATGGCAGCCTATGCCTGTCATCCCGCCACAGCCCACACCCGCCTCTCCCAAACGTGCCCGCCAGCCGCGAGCACCCCGCACGCCGTCAGCGGCCCGAATCCAGTCGGTGCTGAAGAAGACGTTCGGTTTGCGCGCATTGCGGGCGGGCCAGCGCGAGGTGATCGACCGAGTGCTGCAGTCCGAAAACACGTTGGCTGTGATGCCGACCGGGGCGGGCAAGTCGCTTTGCTACCAATTGCCTGCCCTGATGATTGAAGGCAGGACGGTGGTGGTGTCACCGCTCATCGCGCTCATGCGCGACCAGTGCGACTCGCTGCGCGAGCGGGGTGTTCCTGCCGTGCAGTTGCACAGCGGACTCACACCGCAGGAAACGCGCGAGGCAGAGCAAGCCATTGCCGACGGTAGCGCACGCATCGTGCTGACCACCCCGGAGCGGCTCGCCGATGCAGAATTTCTGGCCCTGGTCGCCTCCAGCGGACCGATCGGCCTGCTCGCGGTGGACGAAGCCCACTGCATCTCCCAATGGGGCCATGATTTTCGGCCGGCCTTTCTCGAAATCGCCGGTGCGGTGGCACGGCTGGGCCGCCCGACCGTGCTGGCGCTGACCGCTACGGCGGCCGGGCCGGTGGCGGCGGACATTCGCAAGCAACTGGGCATTCCTGCGGCGGGCGTCGTCGACACGGGGACCTACCGGCCGAACCTCCGCTACCGCGCCGAGGCGCTGGCCAACGAAGCCGACAAACGGGCCCGCCTCATCGATATCGTGAAAGCGGCCGAGGGTTCCGGGCTGGTCTATGCCGCCACGGTGAAAGCAGCGCAGGAGGTTCATGCAGCACTGCGCGCTGCGGATGTGGCGGCCGGCCTCTACCACGGGCGCATGCCAGCCGCAGAGCGCAGTGAAGCCCAGGATGCGTTCATGCACGGAAAGGCCCGCGTGATGGTCGCCACCAATGCGTTCGGACTGGGCATCGACAAGCAGGATGTGCGCTTTGTCGTGCACTACCAGATGCCGGGCGGCCTCGATGCGTACTACCAGGAATCAGGGCGTGCGGGGCGCGATGGCGATCCAGCAGACTGCACGCTGCTGTTTCTCCGCAAGGACAAAGCGGTTCAGCAGTTCTTTCTGGCAGGCCGCTACCCCAGCGCGGACGACATCGACGCGCTGTACCAGGCGTTGCGCGATCCCGCGCCGCAAGACCCGGGCTTCTGGACGCTCGACAGCCTGCAGGCGCGCCTGGACCGGCCCCGCAGCAAGCTCCAGGTGGGGCTGGGCCTGCTGCAGCAGCACAAGATGGTCTCGAAAGCACGCAGCGGCGCACTCACCCTGCGCAAGACGGAACTGGAGCCCGCGTCGGTGCGTGCGCTTCTGCAGGCCTATGCCGACAAGCGGGAGCAAGACCAGCAGGCGCTGGAGCGCATGGTGTTCTATGCGCAGACGGGTCGCTGTCGTTGGCAGGTGCTGCTCGAGTATTTCGATCCATCGAACGAACCGCAGCGTTGTGGCACCTGCGACAACTGCATTCGCATGGCCGAGCTGGCCCGACAGACGTTGGTCGAGCGGGCTGCCGACACGGTGCGGAAACTGGTGGCGAGCGACCTGGGCGAAATGGGAGAACCGGTCATCGCATCGGCAGCCCAAGCCCGTCATGATGCCCAGGTGCTCGAACTGGGGGCAACCGTTCGCGTCAAACGGTATGGCCAGGGCACCGTGGCGGCCATCGACGCGATTTCCGTCACGGTGGATTTTGCCGACGGGACCCAACGCTGTTTTCAGCCGGACTTCGTGCAGCGGTTTGTTCCCCGGGGCACCCGGGCCAAACCGCTGTCTTGAGCCGGGCTCACAGACCGGAGTGGGTTGGCTGAACGGGGCCTGCCGGTCACGCTGTCGCTGGGCGCCCAAACCCTGCAAGGTCTGCGCACCGTGCAAAGCCCTTTCAGCCGTTGCGCGTTTCCCGGCAGGAAGGGTAATCAGAGCAACCCCAGAAAGATTGACCGGCCAGCACGCCTCGCTTGGCTGTGCGCCGCACCATTCGGCTGCCGCATTGAGGGCAGGACACTTCGGACCGCACTGCCGCGGTTTCCTGAGGTGAGGAAGGCACCGACACCTTGGACGCGGTTTGCGGGGCCTGGCTGCGATCCGCAGTGGTTTCGCGAATGAGTTGCAGCAGTGCTGCACCATCGATCAGGCGGATGTTGCGCCCGCTGGCGAACGCCGTGGCGTCTTGCGTGAAGCGCCCTGAGGTCACCACGAAGCCGGCGGACGCCCCGTGGGCGGCCATCACGCCGTACAACTCGCGGACTACCTGGACGCCGACCTGGAAGGCTTTCCAATGCTTGCACTGGACGAGGGACATCTCCCCTGCCTTGGTGAGGACCAGATCCACCCCGCCATCCGCGCCCTCTTGCGCCCGCTCCTGCACCGCGTAGCCGCGTCGCCGGAACCCCTCACCCACGAGCTTTTCGAAAGCCTGCCAGGACATGCCTTGCAAGGCCTGTGCGCTGGAGCTGGCGGACCCGCAGTCGTCCAGCAACTGGCGCCGCTCCCGACGCCTCACGGCGGAAAGCACCGCGCCCGTAAGGCACAGAAGCGGCAGCACGAATTGCCCGGCATAAGCCAGACTGCGCCAGAGCGCGCCGGTGATCACCTGTCCCATCTCGTGCGGCGTTCTCATCGCTGGCATGGGCTGGGATGCCAACATGTGCAGCCCCCAATAAATCATGGCCGCCAGGCCAAGTCCGATCCACCATGGAAGCCGTGCCACCCAATCCATGAAATCGTCTGCGGCACTTTGTTTTTGACGTCTTCTTGCCATTTCTCCCCTCCTGCATTCCGCCAAGCGGATCAATCGAACATTTTGCAACAAATCTCCGGTCAGAGGCCAGGGGGCCAGGAAATTTGCGGAACAGAGGAGGGAAGGAATCTGCCCGGGCGGAGATAACATGCTGTCGCCTTCATCCCTGCCCTTCACCCAGGCCACGCCGCAAAACGGTCATGCTTGCGCCTGCCCATTGCGCCACACCCGCCCGTCTCAGTGGACACAACGCCTTTCGAAACCCGTGCGCACCGTTCCCTTGAAAACCCAACTGCTGCTGGTGGCTGTGGCGGCGATCCTGCCGCTGGCGATCGTGTGCGGCATCTCCCTGTCCGCCCTTTTCGAAAGCCAGCGTGCGCAAAACGAGGCGTCGAGCCTGGGTGTCGCACGCGCGCTGTCCACGGCAGTGGAGGGAGAGCTGCGACTGACGATGTCCGCCTTGCAAACGCTGGCTCTGGCAGATCCGTTGGGCACGGCGGACGGCGAGGGCAGAGCGCAGGCCCTCGCACTCAGCCGGGCGGTGCGCGCCTCCCATCCGGAGTGGCGCGGCTTGCTGCTGGCGGACCCTTCCGGGCGCGTGGTGTTTTCCACTGAAACCGACCGCCCCAATAGCGCGAACGTGGTGGAGCGATCCAGCTTTGACGCAACCGTCCAGACCCGACGACCCGTCGCCGGGTCCATGGCGCGTGGTGCCGGGGGCAATCTGGCCTTTCCGGTCCGCGTTCCGGTGATACGGGATGGCGTGGTGAAATATGTGTTGACAGCCATCATTCGACCGGAGGCCATTGCCGCCGTGCTGCGTGCGCAGCGCGTTCCCGAAGGGTGGTACGTGTCCGTCTTCGATGCCAATCTGGCTCGCATCGCCCGCACGGTGGACGACGAAAAATGGCGGGGTTCCGGCCCCAGTGAATCGCTCAAGCCCCTTTTCCAGGCACTGGGCTCCGACAAGCAAGAACTCCTGGGCACCAGCACCAATGTCGATGGTGTGCTTGCGAAGACTGTGCTCGCGCGGCTCGGCGAAGGGGGCTGGACGCTCGTCCTGGGCACATCGCTGTCGAAGGCAGAAAGCTCCTGGTGGCGCACCGCCGGGGCCTACGTGCTGGGTCTTCTGGCATCACTGGTTCTCGGGGGGACGGGTGCCTGGTGGATGTCGAAGTCCATCACAATGCCCATGCGCAGCCTGCGAGACGACGCCGATGCCCTGGGCCGGGGCGAATTGCGGCCATCCGGCATGTCGCGCATCACGGAAATCGACGCCGTGGCACGGGCGCTCGAATCGGCCGCCGTGCAGCGCGCCGGCAGTGAGGCAGAGCGGGAAGAGTTGCTGCAGCTTGAAAGCCATGCACGGTCCGCAGCCCAGGCGGCCGAACAGCGGCTGGGGTTGCTGGTCAATGCCAGTGCCGTACTTTCCGGATCACTGGAGGAGTCGGATACGCTTGAAGCGATTGCCCGCCTGGTGGTGCCTGCCATCGGCGATGCCTGCCGGATCGATCTGCTGGATGAGCAAGGGGTCTTGCTTCCAAGGCTGAGCCACTCCAAATGGGCGGAGCACAGCGGCAGGCTTGCCGAACAGGACCACGTGCTGGTCCATCCCACGGAAACGCCGCAGGTGCTGATCACCGCCCTCAAGACCGGCAAGCCCCGCCTGTATCCGTCCGGCCAGACCGGCGAAGTCGAGGGCCAGATCAAAGACATTTCAGCGCTTGTGCCGGAACTCGAAGCCGGCGCGGCCTGCGTCGTTCCACTCATTGCGCGGGGACGCACCATCGGCACCATGGCGGTGCTCCAGGCCGGTCCTAACCGCATCTTTGAAGCGGAAGACAGCGCACTGATCGGCGAACTTGCGCAACGCGCAGCCTTGGCGCTGGACAATGCGCTGCTCTTGTCGGAGGCACGGAAGGCGCAGCGCGAAGCCGAGTCGGCCAACCGCGCGAAAGATGAATTCCTGGCCATGCTGGGCCATGAACTCCGCAACCCTCTGGCGCCTATCGTGCTGGCCCTGCAGTTGATCGCCCGCCGCGATCCCACAGCATTTTCCCGGGAACGTGAAATCATCGACCGGCAGGTCAAGCACCTGTCGCGCCTGGTGGACGACCTGCTCGACATCTCGAGAATCGTGTCGGGAAAGATCACCCTGTCGCTGGGACCCGTGGATCTCCGAGAGGTGACGGAGCGTGCGCTGGAGCTGACGATGCCCGCCTTGCAGGCGCGCAGCTCCACGCCCCAGTTGAGCATGCCGACGACGCCTGTCCTCGTGCAGGGCGAATTGCTTCGGCTCGTTCAGATCGTCTGCAACCTGCTCAACAACGCCGCGAAATTCAGCCCACCGGACACACCCATCCGGATGGAACTCGCCAGCGAGGCGGGCTGGGCAGTGCTCCGCGTCAGCGATGAGGGCGTGGGCATCCCTGCCCACCTGCTCCACCACGTATTCGAGCGGTTCGTGCAGGGTGAGCAGGCCTTGGAGCGCGCGTCCGGGGGGCTCGGCCTGGGACTGGCCATCGCCCGCAGCTTGACGGGCCTGCACTCCGGCACCATCAAGGCGCACAGCGACGGACCGGGCAAAGGAAGCACTTTCACGCTGCGGTTGCCCTTGCTCGGCCAACCACAGGCCACCGATGACCCGCGAGGAGATACGGGATCGGAGGCCTTGCCTGCATTGCGACTGCTTTTGGTCGATGACAATACCGATGCCGCCGACCTTTTGGCGGAGTGGCTGGTAATGGAAGGCCATCGGGTACGGGCCACCTACAGTGCCGCCGGCGGCCTCGCCCAGTTGGCCGAAGCACGGTTTGACGCGGCCATCTTCGACATCGGCCTGCCCGAGATCAGCGGGTACGAACTGGCGCGCCGCGTTCGCTCTCAGCCAGACACCCGGCACCTTCCTTTGATTGCATTGACAGGCTACGGAAGCGATGCCGACCGGCTGCTCGCGCTGGAGGCAGGTTTCGACGACCATTTCTCCAAGCCGGTGGACATGGGCAGATTGCTGGAGCGCCTGAGGGCGCTGCTGGCCGACCGCCACCAAAAGGACGCAGCATGGCATCCACGCCCATGAATCAGGACTGACGACCCGCCACGACCCGGTCGCATGCGGCGGCGGCCCTGGCCGTCTACAGGGACACAGCGTCCTCCGCGGAAGACGGCACGGCCGGTGGTGCAGGGAGCATCACCTTGTCAGGCGTCATGGGGGTGGAGCGAACGCGCCGGCCAGTGGCATGGAAGATGGCATTGCACACGGCCGCCGCCACACCCACGATGCCGATCTCGCCCACCCCCTTGGCGCCCAGGCGGCTGACGATCCGGTCATCCTCCTGCACAAAAATCACGTCGATCGGCGGAATGTCGGCGTTGGTGGCAATGTGGTATTCCGCATAGTTGTGGTTCATGAACCGGCCCAGGGCATGGTCGGTCTGCGTCTCTTCATGCAATGCTTGGCTGATACCCCAGACCACGCCCCCGGTGATCTGGCTGTGGGCCGTTTTGGCATTGAGAATGCGCCCCGCAGCGATGGCACTGACCACCCGCGTGACACGAACCGTTCCCAGAGCCTCGTCTACCCGCACTTCGCAGAACACGGCGGAGTGGGTGGCCCTGACGAACTTCTTTTGCCGGAGCACGTTGGGAAGCATGAGGTGCCGCACCTCGATCATCGAGCGCCCTTGCGACGCCAGGATGTCGGCGAACGTGACACCCAAGTCGTGCGGTGGGGCGTCCCGGCGACGCATGCGACCCTCCTTGAATTCCACCTCCTGGAGCAGCACCTTGCCGAAGCCCATGCTCCGACTGCGCCTTGCCAGCGCCCAGAGCAACCGTTGCAGCTTCTCACATGCACCCTCCACCGCGGCACCGACCGTCGCTACATGCGACGAGCCGCCTTCCACAGGGGCCAACGGCAGGTTCGAGTCGCCCAGAGCGAAGGTTACCTGTTCCAGTGGCAATCCCATCGCTTCGGCGGCGATCATGGCCATGACCGTGTAGGTGCCGGTACCGATGTCGGAGGCCGCACTGCTCACGACCAATCGCCCATCGGCATGCATCACCGCGCGAACGCGCGCGAACATCTGCATGGCATCCCAGGTGCCCGTGGCCATGCCCCAACCGATCAGCTCCCGCCCCTGCTGCATGGAACGTGGCTCCAGCGGGCGCTGCGCCCAACCGAACCGCTCCGCACCTTGCTGGTAGCACGCATGCAGCTCCTTGGTAGAAAAGGGCAACCCCTTGGAGGCATCGCGATCGGCGTAGTTCTTGAGCCGCAAGATCAGCGGATCCATGCGCAGCTGATAGGCCAATTCGTCCATGGCCACTTCCAGCGCGTGCACGCCATGGGCGGCACCCGGTGCGCGCATATCGAGGGGGCTGTACTGGTCGAGAGGGACCAATCGGTAGCCGAGGCTGACGTTGTCGCACTGGTAGAGCTGGCCGGACCAGTTCACCACCACTTCCACGTAGTCTTCCAGGCGCGAAGTCTCGGCCACAGCTTCGTGCATGACAGCCTTCAGAGATCCATCGTGGTCCGCGGCCAGCCTGACGCGCTGCCATGTCTCGGGCCGGTGCCCGAACGTGAACATCTGCTGGCGCGTGAGCACCACCCGCACCGAACGCTGCAGGTGCAATGCAGCCATCACCGCCAGGATGAGCTGGTACTGCGGCCGCAGGCCCGACCCGAATGCGCCGCCAACGAAGGGATTGCGAACGGTCACCTCTTCCTGCGAAAGACCGAACACGCGCGACACCACCCACCGGCTGTTTTGCGGGCTCTGGGTCTTGTCATAGATGGTGAGATGGCCATCGGCACTGCGCAGTACGGTGGAGGCATGCATCTCCATCGGATTGTGGTGCTCCACGCCGCTGTAGTACTGGGCATCGATCCTGACCGGCGCCGCGCCGAACGCTCGGGGGGCATTCCCCCGGGGCTTGGGTGGCGGTGAGTAGCCAGCCTTGAGCCGGCTCGGTTCCCGCGCATGGCGCAAGTTGTGCACCAGATGGGTCTCGTGTTTTTCAACCTCGTAATCCAGCTCCACCAAGGCAGCTGCACAGCGCGCCGCCTCGAACGACGTGGCAACCACCAGCGCGACCGGCTGGCCGCTGTAGTGGATGCGCGCGTCGTGCAGGGGCTTGAACGGCGAGCCCCCAGGGGAAGTCATGTCCTTGTAGAAAAGATCGAGCGACCGAACCGCGGGGCGGTTCATGTGTGTGATGACATCGAGCACGCCCGGCACTGCACGCGCTCGATCCGTCCGCAGATTCAGAATCAGCCCTTTTGCCACGGTGCTGTTGACAACCACTCCATAAATCAGGTCATCGCTGGCATGCTCCGCAGCGTAGCGCGCCTGGCCCATGACCTTGAGGCGGCCATCGATGCGGGAGACGGGCGCACCCGTCTTCACCAGCCCGGTGCCAGGCTCCGCCATGGGCTGCTGGGAGAGGGCCTGCCCGGCGCCGGGGTCTGTCTGGAAATCATCGTGGGTGCTCATGGTTGAAATTCCTGTACAGGTCCGGTACCCAGCTCTCCGGTGTTGGTCAGTTCGCCATCGCGCGCCATCTCGAGCGCACGCACGATGGCACGCCGGGCCAGAACGATCTTGAAACGGTTGTCACCGGGTCCACCCGGGGCACCGTGGCCGCAGGCATCCCGCAAGAGCAACTGCGCCGCCGCATGGAAGGCCGCAGCTTCCGGCGGCTGCCCCTCCAGAATCTGTTCCGCTTCGGCGTCGCGCCAGGGCTTGTGGGCCACGCCGCCCAACGCAATGCGAGGGCTTCGCATCAGCCCGGCAGCGTCCAGCTCGAACGCCGCAGCCACCGACACCAGGGCGAAGGCATAGGAGGCCCTGTCACGCAGCTTCAGATAGGTGCTGTGCTGCTGCAGCCCGTTGGCCGGCAGTTCGATGTGCACGATGAGTTCATCGCCCGACAGCGTGTTGTCGCGCTGCGGCGCGTTGCCTGGCAATCGATGGAAATCGGCGAACGCGATGGTTCGCTGCCCGTTCGGCGATTGCACATGCACCACCGCATTGAGCGCGGCAAGCGCCACGCACATGTCCGACGGATGCGTGGCCACGCAATGGTCGCTGGT
The DNA here is from genome assembly GCF_057541515.1 of Acidovorax sp. KNOB132. Taxonomy (NCBI): domain Bacteria; kingdom Pseudomonadati; phylum Pseudomonadota; class Betaproteobacteria; order Burkholderiales; family Comamonadaceae; genus Acidovorax; species Acidovorax sp. KNOB132. Next base: position 5,368 of record NZ_BAAJYT010000018.1, on the reverse strand, counting down.
CCCCAGGATGGCCAGTTGCCGGGCCAGCCCTTCACGCGCGGGACAACCCGTGCCCGGCTCACGTTTGTTGCAGGGTGTTCCCGTGTCGTAGAAGTAGTGGCACCGCGTGCGCTGCAACAGGTTGCCCCCATTGGTCGCCATGTTGCGAATCTGCGGCGATGCGCCTGTCAGGATGGCCGCCGACAGCAACGGATAGCGTTCGCGCACCAAGGGATGGCGCGCAGTGGCCGCATTCCGTGCCATGGCTCCAAGGCGCACGCCTCCATCGGGCAGGGCCTCGATGGAGGCCAGCGGCAGGCGGCTGACATCGATCAGCCACTGTGGGCGCACGACGTCTTCCTTCATCAGGTCGATCAGGTTGGTTCCCCCCGCGAGAAACTTGGCCTGCGGTGCGGTCTCGCCAGTGTCTGGCGCTTGGCCGCGCAGTGCAGACAGGGCGGCATCGGCAGTGGTGACGGCTTCGTACCCGAATGCCCTCATGCCTGGCTCCCCTGCACCTTGAAGGGGCCGGGCGATGAATAACACATGGCATCGACCCGGATGCCAGCCACCTGAGCGACCGCCTGCACGATCTGCGGATAGGCCCCGCAACGGCAGAGGTTACCGCTCATGCGCTCCCGAACCTCCTCAGCCGTGTGCACTCCCCCTTCGTTCAGCAGACCCACCGCGGAGCACAACTGCCCTGGTGTGCAATAGCCGCACTGGAATGCGTCATGGTCGATGAAGGCCTGCTGCAAGGGATGCAGTCCGGTGTCTGTGAGCCCTTCTCCGGACAGGGCGGGCAGCCCCTCCACCGTGGTGATGTCCACCCCATCCTGCATGACCGCGAGCGTGAGGCACGCGTTGATGCGCTTCCCATCAGCCAGCACGGTACAAGCGCCGCACTGGCCATGATCGCAGCCTTTCTTGGTTCCCGTTAGCCCCAGCCGATCGCGCAGCAGGTCAAGCAGCGTGACCCAACTGGGAACTTCGACATGGTGGTCATGGCCATTCACGCGCAGTCGCACGGAGTGGGCAGAAGCAAGGCGGTCGCCGCAGCTCTCATTGCGAGCTGCTGACAAAGGTTGGCTGGATTGCATGGCGCTTCTTTCACGGCCTGGTGGGCGAGCCAGTTTGCTCGGCAGGCCGCAGCCGGGTTGTAGGAATTGCGCCTGCATCCGCCGTCGCATGGAAATTTCTGTCAAGCTGTGGAACAAAGCTCTGCCCACACGCCGTTCCCGCCCCTTGCCGCCTCCCCAGATGCCAGCCGCTGCCCCTGCGAGTGCCCTCACTTTGCAGTTTCCCCTATCCATGCCCTGGCGGGCCGTGGGCACACTGCAAGGTCTGTGCTTGCACAGTCAGGCCGCTCCAGGCCCCCAGTTGGTATCGGAGGCCATGGCCATGGCCGATCAGGGATTGCTTGGCGACCGGTATGCCAATCGGCTTTCGCCACGCCAGGTTTTGCTGGCGGGGATAGATGCGTATCGCGACCTCCAACTGCCACCTTCCACGCTGCGCGAAAACCTGCTCATCGATGGCCCCACGGCAAGCCTGCCCTCCGGGTCGCTGTTGAGAATCGGCCCGGAGGTGGTGCTCTGGATCACCTTCCAATGCGAGCCCTGCGCCCGCCTGGAGCAATGCCGGCCGGGCGTCGTCAAAGCGTTGAAGGGACGTCGCGGCACACTGGCGCGGGTGCTGCAAGGCGGCATGCTGCGGGTGGGCCATGCCATTTGCCAAGGACCTGCGCCGATTCCCCCTCTGAGCGACGATTGGAAGGATCGCATCGTCGACATCGTGCGGCGGATACCGGCTGGCAAGCGCGTCGGGTATGGGCAGTTGGCCGAACTCGCTGGCGTCGCCAAGGGGTACTGCCGGGCATTCCCACGAGTGTTGAGCCAGTGGTGTCCTGACATGGCAGAGCGTGCGCAAGCAGGCATGGTGACGCATGCACAAGAGCGCTGGGAGGGCACCGAACTCTTTGATGTGCATGCCCTCCTGGCTGCGCAGGCCGCGCGCCACGGAATGGGCGTCCAGACCGTCGCATGGGCCGCACAAGGGTTCCCGGAAAAAACGCGTTGAATCCCGAAGGAAATTTCGCGGCGGCCGATGGCACGGCGATCAACCGCCCATTGCGACGACCAGTGAACGGGGCCGCATGTCCCTCCAGTGCGTTTCGATGTACGAACGGCACGCTGCTCTGTCGGATGCAGGCAAGGCCACCTCCCAGCCAGCGGGCACATCGAGAAACGCGGGCCACAGTGAGTGCTGGCCTTCGGGATTGGTCAGCACCAGGAAACGGCCGTTCTCGTCGTCGAATGGATTGCTCATGTCAGGTCTCCTTGGAAAATCATGCAAATTCCGCGATGGCGGGGGCTCTTTCATGCAACGTCACCAGGGCCGATGCGATCTCGGTCAGCGCGTGGTGGCGTGCGAAATCCAGTCGCAGCGCTTGGGCGCGCTGCCGGTAGGAAGGGTCGTCCAGCAGTTTGCGCACCGCATCGCCGATTTGACGCGCGCTGGGCTGCCCGGTGGCCAGGTTGATGCCGGCGCCCGACCAGGCGACTCGCGCGGCGATTTCCGGCTTCTCCTCGGTCGCGCCCGCCACGGCCAGCGGCACGCCCAGACTGAGCGCATGGTTGACCGAGCCATATCCACCATTGGTGACCATGGCGTGCACCTTGGGCAACAGCCGGTCATATGGCAAAAATGGCACCACACGGGCGTTGGCGGGCAGCATCGCGGCGCTGAGGCCTGGGGGCACTGGTCCGCCCGTGGTCGCAATCACCTGGATGTCATCGAACCTGGCCAGCGCCTGCACGGTGGGCCCGATCAACTGCGCAGGGTTCTGATTGGCCAGCGTGCCCTGCGTGACCAACACGACGGACCGGCCGTCATCCAGTTCGGGCCACCAGCCAGGTGGGTTGAAGTCGGCACGTGACGGTGCCAGCAGCGGCCCCACGAACCGGACGGAGCCAGGCAGGTCGCTGCGTGGATACTCGAAAGATGCCGACGTCAGTTGGAGGTACCGATCCGGCAGCGTCACCATCGCATCGATGAAAAAATGGGGCAGTGCCGGCGCTCCCAAGCGCGCCAGTTCACCATTGAAATGGCGTTGCACATCGCCGAACATCACCTGCTGAAGATTGCGGTTCATGGCTTGGTTGCGAGTGCGACCTTCGGCCGTGGACGAAGGCGGCAGCGCCGTGCCAAAAAAGGCAGTGTCCCGGCTGGACAGCGCCAGCGCCGAAATGCCGATGGCGACGATGACGGGCCGCTCCTCCCGCGGTCCCAGCAGCATCGGGAACGTGCCGCAAAACATCGTGTCCACCAAAATGGCATCGGCATCGAAATGCGCCAGGATGCGCCGCAACCCCGCCAGTTGCGGCGCCATCGCGTCGGCAAAGAAGTGCTTCAGTCCAAAGCACAGCTGCGCATGGGCGGAAGGCTGTTGCAGACGTTGCGGAAACCGCCGGTCCAGCTCCTGGTGCTCGAAGTCAATCGACGGATCGAACGCGGTGAAGGACGCGCCCGTGGCCAGGGCCTGTTCCTTGAAGTGGCTGGCAGTTTGCACCCGCACCTGGTGTCCCTGACGCACCAGATGCTGGGCGATGGCCAGCATGGGCAACACATGTCCCGGCAGGGCGGTTGCTGCAATGAGATAACGTGCCATGGTTTCCTCCTTCGTTCAAGAAATGCTGGTTTCCAGGGCACGGTGTGCCTTGGCATCGATACCCAGATCGACGAAATAGCGGTGCAGCAGATCACGATCCACCGGCCGGATTGCCGCACCGATGGATTCAAGTTGCGCGTGGGTTGCCGCGCCGCACACCTTCGGTGGCGTGGCCGATGCGTCATAGCGGTCCAGGATGGCCAGCACGGCAGCCAAATCGCGGTCCTGCCCCTCGGCCAGCCGCACGTGGGCACGCCGCAGCCAGGACTCCAGCGCCACCGGTTCCAGATGCAGCCCGAGACGCTCGAACACCGGAGGAATGTCCCGCACCCGCAGCGGCGCCGGACTCACCAGGTGGTACACCTGCCCCCAAGAAGATGCCCGGGCAGCCAGGCCCAGGATGGCCCGCGCCACATCGTCCACCGGGGTCATGTTCAGAGGCAAGTCCATGTCGGGGATGGACTGCAGGTCCGCATACAGGTGTGCCACCCGCCAGATCAGGTCAGCGGCATTGCAAATCGCGTGATCGTGGTCACCGGTCACGGCACCGAGCCGATAGATGGCCACCGGCATTCCCCGCGCCTGCGCTTCCCGGGCCAACGCGTCGGCGACCCACTTGCTCTGGCTGTAGCCGTCCACCAGGCCGTTCCAGGAAGGCAGCGCCGAACGCTCCGTGACCGTGCCACCGTCCTCGTTCTGGCCAATCACGGCCAGCGTCGAGACGTAATGCAGGGTCTTGGGCCGCCCTTGCGATGTCCATTCGAGCAATGTGACCACGCTGTCCACATTGGGGCCCTTCAGGCTGGCGTACGGATGCAGAAAATCCACCTGCGCGGCGCAGTGGTAGATGGAGTCGCAGCCGTCGCGGACCCGTTGCACGGCGGCTTCATCCAGCCCCAACTGCGGTGCACCCAGATCGCCCGTGACCACCTGGATTCGCGCATCGTCCCATATCGCGCCAAGCTGCCGCTCTGCCATGGCGCGTTGCAGGCGCTGCCGCCCCTGCGCCTCGTCGGCAGCCCGCACGTGGCAGACCACGCAAGCCGAGGTGTCGCGCAACAGCGCAGCCAGCAGATGGCTTCCGACGAATCCGCTGGCCCCGGTGAGAAAGACACGCGCCGGCGTCAGACTGGGCGCCTCGGGCTGTCCCTGGATGTGCTCTGGCAAATGGATCTCGCGCGCCAGATCCAGGGAGACTCCATCGTCGCCAGCCTGGTCCATCCACTGGGCCAATTGTGCGATCGACGGGCGGTTGTAAACCTCCGCATGAGGAAAGTCAGGGTGGATCTGGTCCCGGATCCGCATGCCCAACTGGATTGCCATCAGCGAATGGCCACCGATTTCGAAAAAGTTGTCGTGAATGCCCACTCGCGGCAAATGCAGGATGTCAGCCCACAACGCGGCCAAAGCGAGTTCCGTGTCGGTGCGCGGCGCGGCGTAAGGCTGGTCGCCCGGCGCCTGCGGCTCGGGCAGCGCCTTACGGTCCAGCTTTCCACTCGGGCTCCGCGGCAGTGCCGGTAATTGAACGAACGCCGATGGCACCATGTACTCGGGCAGCGACAGCGCCAGATGGCTGCGCAGTTCCCCTGACGCAGGTTCGCCCTCACCGTGGACACCACGTACGCCACCACGCCGCTTTTCCCCTGCCACGTCCTCGCGGGCTATCACCGCCGCCTGCGCACCTGAGGTGCTGCAGCAAGCCGATTCGATCTCTCCCGG
>NZ_BAAJYT010000017.1:0-45794 GCF_057541515.1 Acidovorax sp. KNOB132 | reverse complement strand
CCGCCAGCCCGCGCGGCATCACGCCGCAACGCGCCGCAGCCCTGGCCCGCAGGCTGCCTCCGTTCGTGACGCCGGTGCTGTTGTTCGTGAATGCCAACGCTACAGAAGTGATAGCAGCCTGCACAATGATTCCGTCGGCAACGGTCCAATTCCATGGGGATGAATCGCCACAAGACTGCTGGGCGGCAACTGCGGACGGCGCGCGGCCGTTCCTGCGAGCGGCACGCATTCCCCTTGGCGACGGTGCGGCGCGGTTCGACCTCGTACAATTCGCGGCAACCCACTCCCGCGCCCAGGCCATCCTGCTCGACGCCCATGTCGAAGGTTATGGCGGAGGCGGCAAGGCATTCAATTGGTCACTTCTACCTCCAAGCGTCGGCTCTCACCTCGTTTTGTCTGGTGGACTCACGCCTGCAAACGTGACCGATGGCATCTTGCAGGTGCGGCCGCGCGGCCTGTCGCTCGCGGTTGACGTCAGTTCCGGCGTGGAAGCCGATGGCCCCGACGGCAAGCCGTTGCGGGGCATCAAGGACGCCGGCAAGATCCAACGCTTCATCGCCGCCGTGCAGGCGGCCGATGCGCAATTTGCAAAGATTCATTGATGCTTTCCTACCAGCAACCCGACGCCGCCGGCCATTTCGGCCCCTATGGCGGTAGTTTCGCGAGCGAAACTCTCACCCACGCCCTGACCGAATTGCGCGAGGCCTATGCCCGCTACCAGAACGATCCGGAGTTCCTGGCCGAATTCCATTCGGAGCTGAAGCACTTCGTGGGGCGCCCCTCCCCCGTCTACTACGCGGCACGCATGAGCCGCGAGATGGGCGGCGCGCAGATCTACCTCAAGCGCGAAGACCTCAACCACACCGGCGCCCACAAGATCAACAACGTGATCGGCCAGGCGATGCTCGCCCGGCGCATGGGCAAGCCGCGCATCATCGCCGAGACGGGTGCAGGCCAGCACGGCGTCGCCACGGCCACCATCTGCGCGCGATATGGCCTCGAATGTGTGGTGTACATGGGCTCGGAAGACGTCAAGCGCCAGAGCCCCAACGTGTACCGCATGAAGCTGCTGGGCGCGACCGTCGTGCCCGTCGATTCGGGCAGCAGGACGCTCAAGGACGCGCTGAACGAAGCCATGCGCGACTGGGTGGCCCATGTGGACGACACCTTCTACATCATCGGCACGGTGGCGGGCCCGCACCCCTACCCCATGATGGTGCGCGATTTCCAGAGCGTGATCGGCACCGAGTGCCTGGAACAGATGCCGGCCATGCTGGCCGAGCAGAAGGCCAGCACCCAGCAGCCCGACGCGGTGATCGCCTGCGTGGGCGGCGGCAGCAATGCCATGGGCATCTTCCACCCCTACATTCCCTATGAGAAGACACGCCTGATCGGCGTGGAAGCCGCCGGTGAGGGACTGGACAGCGGCAAGCACTCCGCCTCGCTGCAGCGCGGCAGCTCGGGCGTCTTGCACGGCAACCGCACGTTCATCCTGCAGGACGAGAACGGCCAAATCACCGAAACGCACAGCATCAGCGCGGGCCTGGACTACCCGGGCGTCGGGCCCGAGCACGCGTGGCTGCAGGAAATCGGCCGTGCCGAATACGTCGGGATCACCGATGCCGAGGCGCTGGCCGCCTTCCATTACCTGTGCCGCACCGAAGGCATCATTCCGGCGCTGGAATCCAGCCATGCCGTGGCCTACGCCATGAAACTCGCCAAGACCATGCCAGCCGACCAGTCCATCCTGGTGAACCTGTCGGGCCGTGGGGACAAGGACATCGGCACGGTCGCCGACCTGTCGGGGGCCGATGTGTACGACCGGCCCTCCATGCGCGGCCTCGGGGTCAAGGGAGGGCCTGCCGCATGAGCTCGCCGCGCAACCGCATCGCGAACACCTTCGCAGAACTGCAGGCCAAGGGGCGCAAGGCGCTCATTCCCTATGTGACCGCCGGCTTTCCGTTCGCCGACATCACGCCCGCGCTCATGCATGGCATGGTCGAAGCCGGGGCCGACGTGATCGAACTGGGCGTGCCCTTCTCCGACCCCATGGCCGACGGCCCGGTGATCCAGAAGGCCGGGGAAAAGGCGCTCTCGCTGGGCGTGGGCATGGTGCAGGTCCTGGGCCATGTGCGCGATTTCCGCCAGCGCAACGACAAGACGCCCGTCGTGCTGATGGGCTACGCCAACCCGGTGGAGCGCTACGACCAGATCCATGGCGCAGGCGCCTTCGTGCGCGATTCCGCCGAGGCGGGCGTGGACGGCGTGCTCATCGTCGACTACCCGCCCGAGGAAAGCGAAGCGTTCGCGGCCAGCCTGCGCGAACACGGCATGGACCTGATCTTCCTGCTGGCGCCCACCAGCACGGAACAGCGCATGCAGCAGGTCGCGCGCGTGGCCAGCGGCTACGTGTACTACGTGTCCCTCAAGGGCGTGACCGGCTCGGGCGCTCTCGATACGACCGCCGTCGAGGCCATGCTGCCCGTCATCCGGCGGCATGTGCACATTCCCGTGGGCGTGGGCTTCGGCATCCGCGACGCGGCCACGGCCCAGGCGATCGGGCGCGTGGCCGATGCCGTGGTCATCGGCAGCCGCATCATCCAGTTGCTGGAAGACCAGCCGCACGAGAAGGTGGTGCCCGTCACCATCGACTTCCTGCGGGGGGTGCGCAAGGCGCTGGACGCATAATTGCAGCCCGCGCGCCCGGTCCGTGGCGCACCGGCTGAGACTTGAAGCGAAGAGGAAACCGATATGTCCTGGCTCGAAAAACTCCTGCCCTCCAAAATCCAGCAGACCGATCCGACCGAGCGCCGCCAGGTGCCGGAAGGCCTGTGGATCAAGTGCCCGAGCTGCGAGACGGTGCTGTACAAGACCGATCTGGAGCAAAACCAGAACGTCTGCCCGCACTGCAGCCACCACCACCGCATCAATGCCCGCCCCCGCCTGAACGCGTTCCTGGACGCCGAAGGCCGCTATGAAATCGGCCAGGAAGTGCTACCGGTCGATGCGCTGAAGTTCAAGGACAGCCGCAAGTACCCCGACCGCCTGAAGGAAGCCCTGGAAAACACCGGGGAAACCGATGCGCTCATCGTGATGGGCGGCTCGGTGCGCAGCATCAACATCGTGGTGGCGTGCTTCGAGTTCGACTTCATGGGCGGCAGCATGGGCAGCGTGGTGGGCGAGCGCTTCGTGCGCGGCGTGGAAACCGCCATCGAGCAGAAGGTACCCTTCCTGTGCTTCACCGCCACAGGCGGCGCGCGCATGCAGGAAGGCCTGCTCTCGCTGATGCAGATGGCCAAGACCAACGCGGCCCTCACCCGGCTGGCCAAGAAGGGCCTGCCCTACATCAGCGTGCTGACCGACCCGACCATGGGCGGCGTCTCGGCCGGCTTTGCCTTCGTGGGCGACATCGTGATCGCCGAGCCCAAGGCACTGATCGGCTTTGCCGGACCGCGCGTGATCGAATCGACCGTGCGCGTGACGCTGCCAGAAGGCTTCCAGCGCGCTGAATTCCTGCAGACCAAGGGCGCCGTGGACTTCATCTGCGACCGCCGCGAACTGCGCGGCACCGTGGCCAAGAGCCTGGCGATGCTGCAGCGCCTGCCGGTAGACTCAGTGGCCTGATCGCTCACACGCTTCGGCCGATACCAAAACAATAGCCGCCACCACTGACTGGCTCAGCGGTGGCGGCTATTTTTTATGGTTGGGCGAATTCCGCTGCCGGCCCCTACCGCAGCACCCATCCCTGTACGTTGCCCACCACGATCAGGCACACCTGCAGCAACACCAGCACCACCAGCGGCGACAGATCCACCCCGCCGAGGAGCGGCACCACGCGCCGCACGGGGCGCAGCAACGGCTCGCACAAGCGGGCAATCACGTCGGCAAGGGGTGAGCGCGTCTGCACCCACGAGAGCACGGCATAGACGATCAGCAAGCCGATCAGCCCGTAGATCGCCGCGCGCACCAGACCGAACACGGCCAGCCAGAGCAGCAGCACCAGGCCCGGGCCGGCGCCCAGCAGCAGCCACAGCAACAGGTACTGCACCAGCTGGATCACAATCGCCGCTACCAGGCTGGCCCAATCCCAGCGCCCCGTGGCAGGCACGATCCTGCGCAGGGGCAGGACCAGCCAGTCGCTCAGCGCGAAAACCAGTTGCCCGATAGGGTTGCCAAAAGGCACGCGCTGCAGCTGCATGTAAAGCCGCAGCAGGCAAGCCCCGGTAAGCAGGCCGCCCACCACGTCCAGCAGGAAAGAAGCGATCTGGTAAAGCATGAAACCTCGTGATGTGGAGAATCTGGGGCGATGGTGCGAAGGGTTCCGCCGTGGGATGATAGCGGGCCAACCCGCCTGCCCATGACCTTCGTGCCCCCACCTTCCGAGCCGCCATTGCCGCCGCTCACGCTGACCTCCCTGCCGCTCTTTCCGCTGGGGACCGTGCTGTACCCGGGCGGGATGCTCTCGCTTCGCGTCTTCGAGGTGCGCTATCTCGACATGGTGCGCAAATGCCAGCAGGCGGGCGCACCGTTCGGTGTCGTTGCGCTGACGAGCGGCCAGGAAGTGCGCCAGGCAGGTGCAGCGCCCGAGCAGTTCCACGATGCCGGAACGCTCGCGAACATTGCGGAGATCGACACGTCGCACCCTGGCCTCATCGTTCTGCGAGCCGAGGGCTCGGCCCGCTTTCGCATCGTGCGCCGCCACCTGCTGCCGCACGGGCTGTGGCTGGCCGACATCGAGCAGATGCCCCCGGATGTGCCGCTCCCCGTCCCGGAGGACCTGCGCAACACGGCCGCCGCGCTCGAGCAGGTGCTCGCACGCCTGCGCCACCGGGGTGCGGACGACCCCTCCAGCCTCCCCGACCCCACCCCTGAGCAACTGGACGACTGCGGTTGGGTCGCCAATCGCTGGTGCGAACTGCTCCCCGTGCCGCTGGACCTGAAGCAGCAGCTCATGCAACTCGACAGCCCGCTGCTGCGCCTGGAACTCGTGGGAGACGTGCTGGAGCGCACGGGCATCGCGCCGTGAACACGAAGGGCGCAGCGGCCCAGCCTGGCGCGTCCCTGCCGTGAAGGTCCTGCAGGTCATCACCAAGGGCGAGGTCGGGGGCGCGCAGAGCCATGTGCTCACCCTCTGCCGGGAACTTGCCCGCCAGGGCGTTGCGGTCCAGGTGGCCATCGGCGGCGCCGAGCCGCGTCCGCCACTGGCCAATGCCCTGGAGGCTTCGCACCTCGCGGTGCATCGCGTGCCCGCGCTGGGCAATGCGCTCAACCCGGTGCATGTGGTGCGCGCCGCCTGGGCCCTGCGGGGCATCGTGCTCGAACAATCTCCGGATCTGCTCCATGCCCACAGTGCGATGGCCGGCGTCGTAGCCCGGTTGGCCGGTGCACTGACCCGCACCCCCGTGATCTACACCGTGCACGGCTTCGCCTTCAAGGCGGGACATCCCTGGAAGCGCCGCACAGTGGCCCTTGCCATGGAGTGGCTGCTGGCCCCGCTGACCCGGCGCATGATTTGTGTCTCGGACCATGAGCGCCGGCTGGCGCTCGTGTTACCGCTGCCTTCGCGGCGGGTGTCCGTCATCCACAACGGCGTCGAGGATGTGGCAGTCCCAGGCAATAGCGCAGCATCGACCGCCGAAGCGGCGCCGGCGATCGCGATGGTTGCCCGCATGGCACCGCCCAAGCGCCCGGACATCCTGCTGCACGCACTCGCCCAGTTGCGCGGCGCCCTGGGGCACGAAGTCCCCGCCACCTTTTTCGGCGGCGGCCCCGAGCTGGCAGCCCACCGCGCACTGGCCCATCGATTGGGCCTGCAAGCGGTGCGCTTCACCGGCGATGTGGATGATGTTGCGGCCCAACTGGCCCAGCACGCCATCTTCGTGCTGGCATCGGATCACGAAGGCCTGCCCATTTCGCTGATCGAGGCGATGCGTGCGGGCATGGCCATCGTGGCCAGCGATTTGCCGGGCATTCGCGAATTGCTGCCGGAGTCGGCTCATGCGCGCCTGGTGGCACCCGATCCCGCAGCATGGGCCGCGGCGTTGCGGCAACTGATAGAGTCGCCAGCACTGCGCGCCCGCATGGGCGCGGCAGCACGGCAACGCTACGAGCAGCACTACACCGCACAGCGCATGGCTCTGGCCGTGCGCTCGGTCTACGCCGCGGCGACTTCGCGCACCCACTGACGATTCCATGAACAGCATTCCACGCCGCGAACTCGGCTCCTCCACGGCGCACCGACAGGGTGCCGTGCTGCGCTGGGCGCTGGGTGGCACCTTGATTCTGCTGGTGAGCTATCTGGCGGGGCTCGGCCTGGAGCGGTACGACTGGGTGACCTACCAGTTTCCGCAGACGGTGCTGTGGTGCGCCATTCCGTATGCCATGACCGCCCACTGGCTCTACAACGGCGCCTATCTGCCCCAGTTCGAGGGACGCCGCTTTCTCTTCGTGGCGACCGCAGCCCCCTACCTTGCCGCCCCGCTGGGTTTTGCGTTGCTGCAGCAGCCCTATTCCCGCGGCGCCGTTCTTCTCGTGTACCTGCTCTCGTCGGCATGGTTCCTGGTCGGCCATTGGCGCAACCGGCGGCACCAGGTGCTGTCCCTGGCCTATCTGGACGATACCGTGCCCCTGCGCCTTCGGGAGCTGCTGGGCGACATGGCCCAGGCCAGCCAGCAACACATCGCGCTGCTGCCCTGGACGCCCCTGGAAGAGTCAAGCACGGACACCGGCACAACCCACGCCCCCCCCCCAATGGGCCGGCGTGGTGCTGGATCGCCATGCCCCCTCGAGCGCCGCACGCGAGCGATGGATCAGCGATTTGCGTCTGCAGCATGTGCGGCTCTACAGCGTGGAGGCCGTGGCCGAACTGCTGAGCGGCCGCAAAATACTGCCCCACCAGCAGACCCAGGACCTGTGGACCCTGGACGGCAACCCGGCCTACGACACCTTCAAGCGGCTGACCGACCTGCTCCTCACGCTGGCAGGGCTGCCGGTGTGGCTGCCGCTGTGCCTGGCCGCCGGCCTGGCGGTGAAGCTGGATTCGCCAGGGCCCATGCTTTTTTCCCAGATCCGCGTCGGCCGCAATGGCCGTGCGTTCCGCATCTGGAAGCTGCGCAGCATGCGCCATGCCGGCGACGACCGCACAGCGCGCTTTGCCCTGCCCAACGATGACCGGGTGACCTCCGTGGGCCGATTCATCCGCCGCACCCGTCTGGACGAACTGCCCCAACTATGGAACGTGCTGAAGGGCGAGATGAGCCTGATCGGTCCGAGGCCGGAGCAAACGGAGTTCGTGCGCGTGTTCGCCGACCGGATTCCCGCGTACCCCTACCGCCACCTCGTGCGCCCCGGACTGACGGGCTGGGCCCAGGTCCAGCAGGGTTACGCCGACAGCGAGGAGCAGACCGCCATCAAGCTCAGCTATGACCTCTATTACGTGGCGCACTACTCCGTGGCCCTGGACTTGCTGATTGCGTACAAGACGCTGCGCATCGTGGCGGGGGGATTTGGGTCGCGTTAGTTTCGTTCGGCGCTGGCAGTTCCAGAAAACGCGGCGAAGACTTCCGGCCTGCCCCATCCACCGCACCTCCCGCGGCTCATCCCCGCGCTTCGGGCGTTTCGAGGAAAGACCGATAGGTCTGGGCAATCCCGGTATCCAGCGGAATGCGCGCGCTCCAGCCACGGCGCCGCAACATGCCAACGTCCAGCAATTTGCGCAGCGTGCCATCGGGCTTGCTCGGGTCGAAAGCCAGCGTGCCCTCGAAACCGATCACGCCCATGATCCGCCGGGCCAGTTCTTCAATCGTCACGTCAGTTCCCGTGCCGACATTGAACAGGCCGTCCGTGATGTCGAGTTGCTCCATCAGGAACACACAGGCGTCTGCCATGTCGTCCACATGCATGAACTCCCGGCGCGGGCGCCCCGAGCCCCACAGCTTCATCACAGGGTCGCCACGCCGTTTCGCCTCATGGGCCTTGCGCAGCAAAGCAGGCAGCACATGCGAGGTGTTGAGGTCGTAGTTGTCGTTGGGGCCGTAGAGGTTCGTCGGCATCGCGCTCACGTAATGCCGGCCGTACTGACGGTTGAAACTCTCACAGAGCTTGATGCCCGCGATCTTGGCAATGGCATAGGGTTCGTTCGTGGGCTCGAGCGGACCCGTCAGCAAGTACTCCTCCTTGATCGGCTGTGGGCAGTCGCGCGGGTAAATGCAACTCGATCCCAGGAACAGCATCCGCTGCACATCGGCGGCATGCGCGGCATGGATCACGTTGGCCTCGATCATGAGGTTCTGATAAATGAAGTCTGCCCGCGACACGTTGTTGGCCTGTATGCCACCCACCTTGGCAGCGGCAAGGAACACGTAGTCGGGCTTTTCATGCGCCATGAAGGCATGTACCGCAGACTGATCCAGCAGGTCCAGTTCGGCATGCGTGCGCGTCACCAGGTTTTCGTAACCGCGCTCGGACAACTTGCGCACCAGGGCCGAGCCCACCATGCCACGGTGGCCTGCCACGTAGATCTTGGCTTTCCTGTCCATGTCCACCCTCGTCAACGTTGCCGTCATTCGTTGTAGTCGTAGGCAGAAAAACCGTACTTCTTGACCAGTTCGTCGCGCTGGGCACTTTTCAGATCCTCGCGCACCATCTCGGCCACGAGTTCGCCAAATCCAATGCGCGGCGTCCAGCCGAGCTTCTCGCGCGCCTTGGTAGGATCGCCGAGCAACGACTCGACCTCCGTGGGTCGGAAGTATCTCGGGTCCACCTTGACAATGGTACGGCCCTGGGCGTCCCGGCCAACCTCGTCCACACCATGGCCCGACCATTCGATCTGCATGCCGAGCTCATGCGCCGCCGCCGAAACAAAGTCTCGCACGCTGTGCTGCACGCCCGTCGCGATGACGAAGTCTTCGGCCACCTCCTGCTGCATCATGAGCCACTGCATTTCCACGTAGTCCTTCGCGTGGCCCCAATCGCGCAGTGCATCGAGATTGCCAAGGTACAGGCAATCCTGCAGGCCCAGGTGGATGCGCGCCATGGCGCGCGTGATCTTGCGCGTCACGAAGGTCTCGCCGCGCACGGGGCTTTCGTGGTTGAACAGGATGCCGTTGCAGGCATACATGCCGTAAGCCTCCCGATAGTTGACCGTGATCCAGTAGGCATAGAGCTTGGCCACGGCGTAGGGGCTGCGCGGGTAGAACGGCGTGCTTTCCTTCTGCGGCACTTCCTGCACCAGCCCGTAGAGTTCGGAAGTGCTGGCCTGGTAGAAGCGCGTCTTGCGCTCCATGCCCAGGATGCGGATCGCTTCCAGGATGCGCAGCGTGCCAATACCGTCGACATTGGCCGTGTATTCGGGCGTCTCGAAGCTGACAGCCACGTGGCTCATGGCCGCGAGGTTGTAGATTTCATCGGGCTGTGATTGCTGGATGATGCGAATCAGGTTCGTGCTGTCGGCCAGATCACCATAATGCAGGATCAAATGGCGGTCAGTAATGTGGGGATCTTGATAGAGATGGTCGATGCGATCGGTATTGAACAACGATGCCCGGCGTTTTATGCCGTGCACGATGTAACCCTTGCCCAGCAGGAATTCGGCCAGATAGGCCCCGTCCTGGCCCGTGATGCCGGTGATAAGCGCGACTTTTTGCATGTATAGAGGTCAGGAAGACGACCCAATCATAGGCGCTGCGCTCTTTCATGTCCCTTAAGCGCAACATTCTGGCGAACTACGTCGGCTCGGGCGCGGTCGCGCTTGCGCCCATCCTCGCCCTGCCCTGGTATCTCGCTGCGCTGGGCCCCCTGCAATTCGGCTTCGTGGGCTTCGTCACGACGCTGCAGGCCGTACTCAACCTGCTCGACGCAGGCATGAGCCAGGCCTTGGTGCGCGAGATCTCGTTGCGTGCCGCCGGCGAAGGGGCGGCCAAGCCGCGCACAGCCGCACTGCTGTACGGCTTCGAGCGCATTTACTGGGCGCTTGCACTGCTGATCGGCCTCGGGCTGGTCCTGCTCGCAGCCCCGATCGCACGCCACTGGCTCCATCTGGATGAGGCCGCGAAGGCCAGCGGCCAGGCCGCGGTGATCGGAGCGGCCGCCATTTTCGCAACGATGTTCCCGGGGTCGCTTTACCGTAGCCTTCTTGTCGGCACGGAACATCAGGTGGCACTGAACAAGATCCTGTTCGCTGCCACGCTGCTCCGCCATGGGGGCGCTGTTCTCGCCGTGACCACCTGGCCATCGCTGACCACCTATCTGGCCTGGCACGTCGCAGCAGGCCTGTTCGAAACCGCTCTACGTGCCCACGTTGCCTGGTCTGCAACCGGAACGCATCGTGGCGACGCACGGTGGCAAGGTGACGTGGTCCGCCAAGCCTGGCCGGCGATCGCCGGTCTCGCTGCCGCTTCGGGCCTGGGCGCGCTCACGATGCAGCTGGACAAGGTGCTGCTCAGCAACCTGATACCGATCGCGGACTTTGGCTACTATGTAATCGCCTCTTCCGCAGCGGCGGGCGTGCTGCAGTTGGTGTACCCGCTGATGCAGGCAGTCCTGCCCCGCGCACTTCGCCTCAAGGACGACCCAGCCGCCCTTCGCCATCTGTACGGACGGCTCTTCGGACTGATCGCATTGGCCGCAGCCATCGGCATCGCCGTCTATGCCGTCGGAGGGGAACGGCTATTGGAGTGGTGGCTGAAGGACGGGCATGCCGTTTCGGTGGTCTACCCGCTGCTCGGCTGGCTGCTGTTCGGTGCCATCATCAACGCGTTCTACAACGTGGGCTACGCCCACTGGCTGGTGCGTGGAAAAATCCAGCGCATCCTGCAAGTCAACCTGCTGGCCGGGGTGCTGTGTCTGCTGGTCATTCCTCCCATGGTGTCGCGTTTCGGCATGGTTGGCGCGACATCGGGTTGGCTCGTCATCAATTTCATCGGCTTTATCGCCAGTCTGCCCGGGCTCCTCAAGATCGACCATGAACGCTAAGCTGAAGAAGTTTTACTGGATCCTCTCGGAGCAGTTCGGCATCGACCCGCGTCGACTGCTGCGCTCGCTGCGCGGCACGCCGCGCTACCTGCGCGACCTTTTGCGCTTCCGACGCCAGTACCAAGGACGGCTCGAGCTCATGCCCTGCCTCCATGACTGGTACGAAGAGGGCGGTACGACCAAAAGCGAGTATTTCCTGCAGGATCTGCACGTGGCGCAGCAGATCCACCGGCATGGGCCGGAGCGCCATGTCGATATCGGGTCCCGTGTCGATGGTTTCGTGGCGCATATCGCCAGCTTTCGTGACATCGAAGTCTTCGATATCCGCGCCATCACCACGGAGCTGCCGAGCATCCGCTTCAAGCAGGCCGATCTGATGAACCCAGCCCCAGAACTGGCGAACTACTGCGATTCGCTGTCCTGCCTGCATGCCCTGGAGCATTTTGGACTTGGCCGCTATGGCGATGTGCTTGATCCCGCAGGCAGCGCCACAGGCCTGCGAAACATGGCCCATATCGTGCGTCCGGGTGGTCGGCTCTACCTTTCGGTGCCCGTCGGCATCGAACGCGTGCTGTTCAACGCCCACCGCGTTTTCTCGCCACGCAGCATCGTCCGAATGGCCGAAGCGGAAGGCCTTTCGCTGCGCCAGTTCGCGGCGGTTGGTGCCGAACGGCGCGTGATCGACTATCCGCATTGGGAAGCCGAACTGGACCGAATTGAGCAGCAGGACTACGCCCTCGGCATCTTCACCTTCGAGCGCATGCCCCCGCACACCGGCGATCCCATATGACGACCATACGTGTTTTTCTGCGCGGCGGGCTCGGCAATCAGTTCTTCGAATGGCTGCACGCGCTGACGCTGGCCGAGTCGGGAGCCGATGTTGCACTCGACACCAGCTTCCTGCGCAAAGTACCAGGCAACCAGGCCATCGGCGCGCTGGAATTGGCCAAGGTGTTCACTGACCTGCGATTGCCGACTCGCCGCACGGAAGGGCTGTGGCGTGCCGAGCGGGTGCTCGTACGTGCAGCCCGGTTGCTGGGCCAACTCCACAATGATGCAACCCCTGCCCACGGCGATTGGCGTGCACGCTATCACTACGGCTACTACCAGCATCCCCGCCACCACAGCGAGCGCGCGCTGCGACAGGCACGCGAACTGCTGCGCCCGATGTTTCGCGACGCCCCCCCGGGCCTGTCACGCTATGCAGCCCTGCACGTGCGAGGGGGCGATTACGCTGCCTCGCGTTACAACCGCGAACAGATCGGACCGCTCGGCGCAGGCTACTACTGCGGCGTGCTGCAGGCACTGGAGCGCAATTGGCCCGAACTGCAGTGGCTCGTCATTTCCGACGACTATGCCCATGCGCGGGCCATGCTTTCGCCGTTGGTGGCACCGGACCGCTGCCTGTTCCTCGACACCCACCTCGGCGGCAGGGAAACAGCCGACCAGGCATTGCAGGCCTTGATCAACGCCGACGTGCTGGCCTGTGCCAACAGTTCGTTCAGTGCGCTGGCTGGCTATGTGGGCCGTGCTCACACCGTGTTCGCGCCCACGCCGTGGTTCCGCGGCCTCGCGCTCACCTCGACCGACCCTTCATTGCCCTTGTGGCATCGGCTCGACGCTGACTTCGCCATGGAACCATGAGCCTGCCGCGCGTCTCCGTTGTCATCCCCGTCTACAACGCCGAAGCGACCTTGCGGCGCGCTCTGGACTCGATCCGCAACCAGACCTTGCCACCATTCGAGGTGATCTGCGTGGATGACGGCTCGCTCGACGGATCCGTCTCCTTGGCGGAGCACTATGACACCGCAGGCGCCTTCGTGCTGCGTGTGGTGAAGCAGCCGTGCAACGCAGGCGCTGCAGCCGCGCGCAACCGCGGCCTGGACCTGGCTGCCGGCGAGGTCGTCGCCTTTCTGGACGCAGACGACATCTGGTCGCCCGACAAACTCGGGCGCCAACTACACGCCATGCACAACCAAGGCCTGGACCTGATCGGGGGCCACTCCGGGGTGATCGCACAGAAAATACCGGCCTTCGTGCTGGAGAGTGCGTCTCAACCGCTGACTACCCGCGTTGTCGGCCTGGTCCCTGCCATGCTGTCGAATCCGTTTCACACGTCCTCCGTGCTGGTGCGGCGCGATGCGCGCGTGCGCTTTCCCGACAATGGCCAACTCAGCGAAGACTACGCACTGTGGCTGCAGCTGATCGCGGCCGGCTGGCGCTGTGCACACCACTCCCAGCAGCTGTCGTTCATGTACAAGCCTGCCTTCGGCAGCTCCGGCCTGAGCGCACAGCTATGGCGCATGCAGCGCGGTGAGCTGGCTGCGCTCGGCGCCGTCGGCCGACGCGGGCATCGGGGCGCGCTGGCGCTGGCGCTGCCGGTCTCTTGCTTGAAGTTCGGCGTTAGGCTGTTACGCACTTGGCTGCGCTAGGGCCGCTGGTTTGACTTGGCTCTTAAAATGGCCGGTTTCGTCGCGCGACGCCTCTCTTCGCCATCATTTCAATCTATGTCCGACAATCCCACCCCTGCCATTGACCACAACCAGCTCATCGCCGAGCGCCGCGAAAAGCTCAAGGCCCTGCGGGAGGCCCAGGCAGCAGGCAAGGGCGTGGCGTTTCCCAACGATTTCAAGCCCGCGCACCATGTGGCGGACCTGCAGGCGCAGTACGCCGAAAGCGTGGCCGATGCACTCGAGGCGAGCCCTGTCACCGTGAGCGTCGCTGGCCGGATGATGCTCAAGCGCGTGATGGGCAAGGCCAGCTTCGCCACCGTGCAGGACGGCTCGCTGGGCACGACGGGGGGTCGCCTGCAGCTGTACGTCACGCGCGATGCGCTGGGTGAAGAGCTGTACGCCGCCTTCAAACACTGGGACCTGGGCGACATCGTGGGTGCGGAAGGCACGCTCATGAAGACCAAGACCGGCGAGCTGTCGATCAAGGTCACCACGCTGCGCCTGCTCACCAAGAGCCTGCGGCCCATGCCGGACAAGTTCCACGGCGTGGCCGACCAGGAGGTGAAATACCGCCAGCGCTACGTGGACCTGATGACCGATGAAACCGCGCGCAGCCGTTTCATCGCCCGCAGCAAGGCCGTGAGTGGCCTGCGCGAGTTCATGGTGCAGCACGGCTTCCTGGAAGTGGAAACGCCCATGCTGCACCCGATTCCCGGCGGCGCGAATGCAAAGCCGTTCGTCACCCACCACAACGCGCTGGAGCAGGAGATGTACCTGCGCATCGCGCCCGAGCTGTATCTGAAGCGCCTGGTGGTGGGCGGCTTCGAGCGGGTGTTCGAGATCAACCGCAACTTCCGCAACGAAGGCATCTCGGTGCGCCACAACCCCGAGTTCACCATGATGGAGTTCTACGCGGCCTACTGGAACTACCGCGACCTGATGGACTTCACCGAGCAGCTGGTGCGCGATGCGGCCATGAAGGCGGCCGGCACGCTGCAGCTGACCTACGGCGGCCGCGAGGTGGACCTTTCCCAGCCTTTCCAGCGGCTGACCATCCGCGAGGCGATCTTCCAGTACACCGAAGCCGGCGCCCATGTGGACGATGCCGCCTGGCTCGTCAGCGCCCTCAAGAAGCTGGGGCTGAGCGAAGAGAAGAACCAGCTGTCCAAGCGCACGCTGGCCAGCCTGCAGGTGCTGTACTTCGAAGAAACGGTGGAAGACAAGCTCTGGCAGCCCACCTTCATCATGGAGCACCCGACCGAGATCAGCCCCCTGGCCCGGGCCAACGACACGCGCCCTGAAGTGACCGAGCGTTTCGAGCTCTACATCACCGGCCGCGAGTTCGGCAACGGCTTTTCCGAGTTGAACGACGCCGAGGACCAGGCCGCGCGCTTTCAGGCGCAGGTCGCGGCCAAGGATGGCGGCGACGATGAGGCCATGTTCTTCGACCACGACTTCGTGAGGGCGCTCGAGTACGGCATGCCTCCCACCGGCGGTTGCGGTATCGGCATCGATCGGTTGATGATGTTGCTCACCGACAGCCCCAGCATCCGCGACGTGATCCTGTTCCCCGCCCTGCGCCGCGAACATTGATCGGCTGGGGACTGCGGCCTTTGCGGCCGAAAGGCCTGCACCTGCCTTCAGGAAAGGGACCGTGATGACCACCACCCATCCCACCCCACTGCCCCCCGGTGGGGGCCGCATCGAGGACACCATGCCCTTCACCGTGCTGGTCGTGGAGGATCAGGCCTCCCTGCGCGCAGTGCTGGTGGCGGAACTGCGCAATGCCGGCGTCGTCGATGTGCTGGAGGCTGCGTCGGGCGACAAGGCGCTCGACCTGTTCCAGTTGCACCGGCCGGACCTGGTGCTTCTGGACATCCGCCTGTCCGACCACAACGACGGCTATTGGGTCGCGCAGCAGATGCGCGAGGCCGAACCCGGGGGCTGGACGCCCATCATCTTTCTCTCCGGCCTGGACGGCGACCTGGACGTATGGCGCGGCATCGAGTCGGGCGGCGACGACTACCTGGTCAAACCGGTCAAGCCGATCGTCCTCGTTGCCAAGCTTCGCGCCATGCGGCGTCTGCTGGACATGCGCCGCCGGCTGGTGTCGCTGTCGCAGGAGCTGCACCTGGCCAACCAGCGGCTCAATGAGATGGTCGAGGTGGATGCCCTGACCGGGCTGGTGAACCGCCGCGGCCTGGACCGCATCCTGCACAACGAGATCGCCGCGGCGCGGCGGGAGGGCGAGCCGCTCACCCTGATGCTGTGCGACCTGGACCACTTCAAGCGCTACAACGATTCCGCCGGCCACCTGCAGGGCGATGCCTGCCTGAAGGACGTGAGCCGCCTGCTGCGCGACGTGTGCACGCGCCCGCGCGATGTGGCGGCGCGCTACGGAGGCGAGGAGTTCGCCCTCATCCTGCCCGGCACGCCCCGCTCCGGCGCGATGACCTTTGCACGGGCGCTGGGCAAGCTGCTGTCCGTGCGCGCCCTGCCCCACCCCAATTCGCCGCTCGGCCCGACGCTCACGCTGTCCGGCGGCATCACCACCTGCGTCCCTGACGAAGGCACCAGCGCGGAGGCCATGCTGATGCGCGCGGACCAGGCGCTGTATGCCGCCAAGGCCCAGGGACGCGCCCGCTTTTTCAGCTTCGAGATGCAGATGGACACCGTCGAGCAGTTGCGTGGCTGACAGGAGACCTTTTGCCGAACGACTGGACCTTCATGCTGCGCCTGCAACCTTACCTGCCCGACTGGATCCGGGACTGGCTCGACATCATCGTGCCGGGCCTGCAGATCCTCCTGATCCTGATCGTCGCCGTGGTGCTGCAGCGCACGCTGCGAAGGCTGGTAGGGCGTGCCGGCCACCATTACCAGTGGCCCATCGAGATGATGGTGCCGATCAACGGCCTGCTGCGCTGGATCATCATGGGCAGCGCGCTGCTGCTCGTGCTGGAGCGCCTGGGTGTTTCCGCCACCGTGCTGTGGACCGCCTTCACCGGATTCGCCACCGTGGGTGCCGTGGCCTTCTTCGCCGCGTGGAGCGTGCTGTCCAACCTGTTCTGCGCGCTGCTCATCTTCACCGTGGGCCCGTTCCGCCTGGGCGACTACATCGAGGTGCTGGACACGGCGGAAAAACCGGGTGCCAAGGGGCGCGTGATTGACATCAACCTGCTCTACACCACCCTGGAAGACTTCGACACGGGGCCGGACGGCGCACTGCTGCAGATTCCCAATACCCTGATCTTCCAGCGCGTGGTGCGGCGTTGGAAGGGCGGGCCTCCGCGCAGGGCGGATGCCGCGCCGGAAGACGCTGCCTCGGCCGAGGCCTCTTCCAGCCTGGAAACGGTCTAACCCTGCCAGGTCTGCTGCCGGCTCACGCAAGGCCGCAGCGATTTTCAGCGTGGCAGGCACCACGTGCCGGCCATTCAGCTTTCGCCGTGCCGGCGCCCTTCGGGCCGGTGGGCCGCTTCCGGCCCATGGCCATGCTGCGCTGGCGCCGGCGAGGCATGGGGCGGCTGCACGGCGACGGGTCGGGGTGCGGCCGGCCCGTGCGGCATCGCAGGCATGGGCCGCTGCATGGTGGGTGGCGGCATGTTGTGCGGGGCACGTTCCGCCGCGCCCTGGGCCTGCCCTTGCGGCGCCATGTGCTGAACATGCTCGGGCCTCGGCAGGGCCCGCTGTGCCTGTGCCTGTGCCTGTGCCTGTGCCTGTGCCTGTGCCTGTGCCTGTGCGCCGGGGCCGGCCCCCATCTGTACGCGCGGACTCTCCCGGTGGGGCTCCCGGCTCGAAGCGCCCGGCACCACCCCTGGTGCGGTCAGCGCGTGCGGCGCCATCCCTTCCGGTCTGTTGGACGGCAACGCCACCTCGCGGTGCGGCTGTGCTGCCCCGGGCACTGCCCGCGGGTCTGCAGCAGCATGGGCCTGCATTGGGGGTTGGCCAGGAACGCTGGGCAGCGCTGCCCGCGGGGCATGCACCCGCTCCTCCGCGCGCCCGGCGTTCTGGAATTCACGCGCCCCCTGGGGTCGCTGCGGAGGCACCATGGCCTGAACCTGCGGCGATGGCACCACGGCAGACTGGCCTGGCGGCACAAGATGCCGGTCCTGGCCCGGAGCGTGCGGCAGCATGGCCGCCTGCGCCATGGCGTGGTGGTCGCGGTCTGGCGGGACACGCGATGCCATCGGATTCATGGCCGGCATCGGAGCGGCCGGCGCTGCCGGCATCGCGGCCGCCACGCCCGCAGGACGGCCGCCGTCCGGTGCACGCTCGTAGATGTTGTTCACGGTGACGCGGTTGTGGATGTTCTCCACCACCGTGCGGGACTGCGAGATGTAGGTGTTGCCCCGGTACACCACGGCGGGACGCACCACCGGCGGCGGTGGCAAGGGCGCGCCCTGGACCCAGGCCGCGCGCTCCGGTGGCCGACCCCAGTTGACGCCCCAGGCATCCCAGCCCCAATGGTGGTGGTGCGATGCGACCGCGCCCACCAGCACGCCGGCGCCGAAGGCCAGCGCGCCCACGGCCACGGGGTCGGGCCCCACGGCCACCCCCGACGAATAGACGGGTGCGGGCGCGGCCCAGCGATAGCTTGAGTACAGCGGCACCGGCGTGCCGTAGACCACCTGCGGGTCATAGCGCGGCACGTACACCGCCTGGACGTCGGCCGGTTCGATGGAGATGTAGGTGGGCGGCGGCACCACCACCGTGGGCCCGCTATAGACGGCCACGGGTTGCTGCAGGTCCGCCGGTGGCGGTGGGCTCGGCGGCGCGGCCGTGACGGTGGCCACGCGCAGGTGCGGCGAGCTTTTGAGCGTGCCCGCCTTGCTGGCGCGCGAGCGCATGACCTGGATGGCATTCATCACGTCCGTCGGGTCGTTGTAGTAGGCCTTGCCCAGCGCCACCGTCCAGGGCAGGTTGGAGGCCATCTGCTCCAGCACGTTCGGGAAGGCGGTCAGCGATTTGATGCTCGGGTCCCACGGTTGCTGGTCCACCGCATCCGTCAGCGCGGCAGCCTTCAGCGACGGGTTTTGCCCCAGCCAGGCTTCCGCGGCCGTGACCTGGTCGGGGTAGGTCGCACCGGCCAACACCTGCGCCACCAGCTTGTCCGGATACAGCGCGATGGGAGCAACCATCTGGTAGAGCGCATCCGCGCTGGGAGGCGTGTAGCGGACGGCGACGGGTGTGGCCTCCGGAGCCGGTGCAGCCGCGGGCGCTGCAGCGGCGGATGGTGCGGGCGGCGGCACCCGCGGAGAAGAGTTCTGGCGATTGCAGGCGGTCAGGGCGCAAACGGCGATGAGCGACAGCGCCATGCCGCGCGATGCGCGCCGCAGGCCTGCAGTGCGAAGGGATCTGGGTGCGGTCGCCGCCGGTTGGAGCGGCAAGGCGGCGTGGGTTTGGGAAGCACGGGGGTCTGCAAGGGGCGCCATGGTTTTTCTCCTGAACCATCCACCGTGGGCCGGTGCGAAAACCCGGTCCGGCGTGCGTCGGCACTTCGTCGGCAGATGGTTTCTTCAGAACGGCACGTTATGCCTCGCGTTGACCGCCAGTTGTAGGCCAATGTTCGTCACGCGCTGTCGGCCCTCGCCCCGGTGCCAGTCACTGCGAAGGCTGGAAGCAGCGTTTTTCGCGGTTAATGGCAGTGCGGGAGGCGACTTTTCCCTTTGAAGGCACCAGCCAGCCACCGGACGCAGCGATAGGCCGAACAACGATTGGTTACCAATGCGCCGAGAAAGCCGCCCCGCTCACGGCAACAGTTCGAGCGCCTGCAGGTAGGCGGGCTGCAGCATCAGTTCGTCCCACGGCTGCGGCAGCGTCTCTGGCAGCAGCGCCACGCGGCGGGATTCGCTGTCGGGGCTGGCATGCCAGCGGCCATCGTCACGGGCCTGCTGCAATCCCGCCAGCAGTTCGTCCAGCGCTTCGCCTTGGCGGTCGCCCTCGCCCACGAGGCTCTGGTTGCACAGCAGCACCAGGTCGCAGCCCGCATCGAGCGCCGCCACGGCCGCATCGGTGTAGCTCACCGTCTGGCCCTCGATGCGGCGCGCGCCTTCCATGCTCAGGTCGTCGCTGAAGACCGCCCCGTCGAAACGCAGTTGCTGGCGCAGGATGTCCTGCAGCCAGCGCCGCGAAAAACCCGCCGGCCGGCTGTCCACCTTGGGGTAGATCACGTGAGCAGGCATCACGCTGGTGAGCGTGCTCGACAGCCAGGGGTACGGCGCCGCGTCGTCAGCCAGCAGGGCTTTCAGGCTGCGCGGGTCCACGGGAATGTCCGTGTGCGAATCGGCGCGAACGAAGCCATGCCCCGGAAAGTGCTTGCCGCAATTGGCCATGCCCGCCTGCAGCAGACCGTGCATGAGGCTCTTGGCCAACAGGGCCACCACGCGCGGATCGCGGTGGAAGGCCCGGTCGCCGATCACGCTGCTGCGGGAAACACCGGGCCGCTGCACGCGTCCCGCGCTGCCTCGGGGCGCCTCATCGGACCAGTCGAGGTCCAGCACCGGCGTGAAGCTGAAGTCCACGCCGCACGACCGCAGCTCGCTGCCCAGCACGTAGCCGGCGGCGGTCGCCGCATTGGTGGCGCGCAGCGCGCCGCTGCCCGGCACGGCCTTGGCGCCCCGGCCGTCGCCCTGCATCCACAGCTCGCCGAACGCCCGCATGGGCGGCAGCTGGGTGAAGCCATCGCTGCGAAAGCGCTGCACGCGGCCGCCTTCGTGGTCCACGCAGATCAGCAGATCGTCCCGCACGGCCTTGATGGCGCTGGTGAGCGCCAGCAACTGCGCGCGATCCTGCCAGTTGCGCGTGAACAGGATCACGCCGCCCGTGAGCGGGTGCGCCAGGCGGCGGCGGTCCGTCGCGGTGAGTTCGGTGCCGGCAACGTCGAGGATGAGGGGGGCGTGTTCGAAAGTCATGGCCAGGGGTTCACTCACTTTTTAATAGCAATCCAGGCAATACCGCATTGCGGTGGGGCCTTATTTCTTTTCGACCACGCAAAAGCTCGCCGCGTAGTCGGATTCGTCGGTCACGCTCAGGTGGCACTGCAGGCCCTGGGCCTCGAACCATTCCTTGAGCGCGCCGTGCAGCACGATCACCGGCTGCCCGCTGGGCAGCTTGGCCACCTCGCAGTGCCGCCAGGTCATGGGCATGCGCATCCCCATGCCGATGGCCTTGCTGAAAGCCTCCTTGGCCGAGAACCGGGTGGCGAGGTAGCGCACGCCGCGTTCGGGCCAGCGCGCGCCGCGCTCGCGCCAGGTGGACAGCTCGCCCTCGGCCAGCACCTTCTCGGCGAAGCGGTCGCCGTGGCGCTCCAGGCTGGCGCGGATGCGGCGGATGTCGCAGATATCGGTGCCGATGCCGTAGATCATGTTTCAGGGTCCAATCTGCCTCCAAGGCATGAAAATCGCCGGCATATTGCTATCAAATCAGGAGCATTTGGCAGCCATGCCCTCTTCGATGCAGCGCTGGTAGGCCTGCACCGTGGTGGCATAGCCCAATTCCAGCGCATCGGCGATGAGCGCGTGCCCGATGGACACCTCCAACAATCCGGGCACGCCCTGCACGAAGGCGGCCAGGTTGTCGCGGTTCAGGTCGTGCCCGGCGTTCACGCCCAGGCCGGCATCCAGGGCGGCCTGGGCCGCCGCGCGGTAGCGCTCCAGTTCGGCGGCCTGGCGCCCCGTGCCCCAGGCGGCGGCATAGGGCTCGGTGTACAGCTCCACGCGGTCGGCGCCCACGGCGCGGGCGGCGGCCATCTGGGCGGGCAGCGGGTCCATGAACAGGCTCACGCGCACACCCAGTCGGCGGCATTCGGCGATCAGCGGCGCCAGCCGCTCGGCATCCTGCGGAAAGCTCCAGCCGTGGTCGCTGGTGAACTGGTCTTCGCTGTCGGGCACGAAGGTGGCCTGCTGCGGCCGCACCTCGCGGATGAAATCCATGAGGTTCTGCGACGGGTTGCCCTCGATGTTGAATTCGCGGTCCGGCCAGTCCTTCATCAGCGCGGCCAAGTCGTGCACGTCGCCAGCCCGGATGTGGCGCTCGTCCGGCCGCGGATGCACCGTGATGCCCTGGGCGCCCGCCTGCAGGCACAGCAGCGAAGCGCGCGTGACGCTGGGAATGCCCAGGTGGCGCGTGTTGCGCACCAGGGCCACCTTGTTGACATTGACCGACAGGGCGGTGCGGGCGGGAGCGGCGGAGGAAAGGGTCATAGCGATTGCAGGTCCATCATGAGCTGGCGCGTGCGCAGCACCGGGCTGCCGCAATGGTATTGCAGCAGCGTGCGCAACTGGGGTTTGAGTTCGGCCGCCATCGGCGTGCCGGCCTGGGCGATCACGCGCAGCGTGGCGGTGTAGCTGGCGCCCTCGCCCGCCTCCAGCGCGCGCTGCAGCGCCAGCCATTGCGCGCCGGCCAGCGTGGCCCGGTCGGTGGCCGTCGCGGCGCGCAGCCCGGCCTCGGGCACCAGCGTGTACCGGGTGGGTGGCTGCAAGGGCGACAGCGTGACCGTTTCGGCCCCCAGGCTGGGCAGCAGCCCGATCTCGCGCAGCAGCAGCAGTTCGAAGCTGCGCAGCACGGGTTCGAGCGCATCGCCGTGCTCGCTGCCGAGCACCCGCACCACGCCGGCATAGGCGTCGAACAGGGGCGCATGGGCATCCTCGCGGGCCATCAGGCGCATCAGCAGTTCGTTGAGGTACAGGCCCGACAGCAACGCATCGCCCGTGGGCATGACGTGCCCGCCCACCCACTCCGCGCCCTTGAGCGCATGGATCTCGCCCTGTCCATCGCCCGACAGGGTGTAGTTGACCCGCAGTGGTTGCAGCGGCAGCAGCACGGGGCGAAAGTTGGAGGTGGGCTTCTTGGCGCCCTTGGCGACCAGCGCGACCCGGCCATGGTGCCGCGTGAACACGTCCAGGATCAGGCTGGACTCGCTCCAGTCGTAGCGGTGCAGCACATAGGCGGGTTCGTCGGCAATACGGCGCACAGCCATGAGTTGCTATTCTTTCAATAGCGACCAGTGCTTGATGGACAAGCGCTGGATGAGGGTTTTCTTTGGGTCGGGCACCCGACACACGGGTGCGCCGAGCCCCGGGGTGGCCCACGGCGCCGAGGCCGCCGAAGCAGCGCAGGGTCGATTCACTCGTAGCCGAACGAGCGCACGCGCGCTTCGTCGTCGGCCCAGCCGGAACGCACCTTGACCCAGATCTCGATGAACACCTTGGCATCCATGAGCTTTTCCAGCTCCTGCCGCGCTTCGGTGCCGATGCGCTTGAGGCGCTCGCCCTTCTCCCCGATCACCATGGCCTTGTGGCCGTCGCGCTCCACCACGATGGTGGCGGCGATGCGGATCATGCGGCTCTTGGTCTTGCCCTTTTCTTCCTCGAACTTGTCGATGACGACGGTCGAGGTGTAGGGCAACTCGTCCCCCGTGAAGCGAAACAGCTTCTCGCGCACCGTCTCCGAGGCCAGGAACTTCTCGCTGCGGTCGGTCAGCTCGTCCTCGGCATACCACCAGGCCTGCTCGGGCAGGTACTTGGCGCAGATGCCGAACAGGCGCTCGATATCGCCCTTGTTCTTGGCCGACATGGGCACGAACTCGGCGAACGGATGGCGCTCCTGCATGCCCTTGAGCCACGGC
The DNA here is from genome assembly GCF_057541515.1 of Acidovorax sp. KNOB132. Lineage (NCBI taxonomy): Bacteria > Pseudomonadati > Pseudomonadota > Betaproteobacteria > Burkholderiales > Comamonadaceae > Acidovorax > Acidovorax sp. KNOB132. The sequence goes on along the minus strand of NZ_BAAJYT010000017.1, from coordinate 22,748 downwards.
GCGATTTCCGCGCGGCGGTGCACCGTATCGAGCTTGTTGGCGATCAGCAGCGTGGGGATGCCAGGCTTGAACAGCGACAGCACCTTGGCATCGGCCAGCGTGAAGCTGCCGGCCTCGACCACGAAAAGAATCAGGTCCACATCGCCGATGGCGCCCATCACCGTCTTGTTGAGCGACTTGTTGAGCGCCGTGCTGTGCTTGGTCTGGAAGCCCGGCGTGTCGACGAACACGAACTGCGTCTGCTCCATCGTGCGGATGCCGGTGATCCGGTGGCGCGTGGTCTGCGCCTTGCGCGAGGTGATGCTGATCTTTTGCCCCACCAGCGCATTGAGCAGCGTGGACTTGCCCACATTGGGCTTGCCCACGATGGCGATCAGGCCGCAACGCTGGCCGGTGGCATCCACCGGGGCGCTGGCCGGCTTGGCGGCTGCCAGCATCGCTTCCAGGTCATTTTGGCCGTCAGCGCTAGATTCATCTGCGCCACCAGCTACATTTTTTGTAGCATCTTCATTCATGGATTCTTCGCTTTCAATAGGACCAGCATGGCCGCTGCCGCCGCCTGCTCGCCTGCCCGGCGTGAGCCGCCGATGCCGCGCTCGGTCAGGCCCAGTTCGGAGATTTCGCACTCCACATCGAAGGTCTGGCGGTGTGCAGCCCCCACCGTACCCACCACCCGGTACTGCGGCAACTTCATTTTGCGACCCTGCAGCCACTCCTGCAACGCGGTTTTGGGGTCCTTGGCGGCCGCCTCCATCTGCGGGTTGATCTCCACGCCTTGAAAGAGCCGGTGGACCAGGGCCTCGGCCTGCAGGTACCCGGCATCGAGGTACACCGCGCCGATGAGCGCCTCCAGCGCGTCGGCCAGGATGGATGGCCGCAGCTTGCCGCCCGATTTGGCCTCGCCCTCGCCCAGGCGCAGCACGTCGGGCAGCTTCAGGCGCAATGCCAGTTCATGGAGGGTCTCCTGCCGGACCAGATTGGCCCGCACGCGGGACAGATCCCCCTCGGGCAGATCGCGCAGGCGCTGGTACAGCAGGCTGGACACCGCCAGGCTGAGGACGGAATCGCCCAGGAACTCCAGGCGCTCATTGTGGTCGGCGGAAAAGCTGCGGTGCGTGATGGCGCGCTGCAGCAGCGAAGGATCGGAGAAAGCATGCTGCAGGCGGTCCTGCAGTGCGGAAAGGCTGGGTTGCACCGACTACTTGGTCTGTTCTTGGAATCGATAAACGAGATAGGCCGGGCCGGCCAGGGCGATCTCGCGCGAGTAGCTGAAGGACACGACGATCTTCTCGTTGCGCTTGGTCACCTCGAGGTCCTTGCCCTGGACCGAGCTGATGTTGTCGATCGATGCGGCACGGTCGAAGATGGCGCGCACGTCCGGCACTGAACTGCCTTCCCGCGCGGCCTTGTTGGCGGCCTTGCTGATGGCCTGGTACTCCAGGAAGATCGGCACCGACTGCCCGCCGATGGCAAAGGCGGCCACGGCCAGCAGGCCGATGAAAATCAGTCCGATGAACGACAGGCCGCGCTGGCGCGCGCGGCTGGCGGTACGGTGCAATGCCATGGTGATCTACCCCTCTTTGGTATTGGCGGTGGTGAAACGTGCGAAGCCGGTGCTCAGCGGAACGGACCGATGCGCTTGAGGTTGCCGAAGTTCATCCAGACGAAGAAGGCCTTGCCCACGATGTTGGCGTCCGGCACGAAGCCCCAGTAGCGCGAATCGAGGGAGTTATCCCGGTTGTCGCCCATCATGAAATACTGGCCCTCGGGCACCTTGCACACCACCCCCTCGACGCTGTAGCGGCAGTTCTGGCGGTTCGCGAAATCGCTGGCGCCCTGGACGAAGGCCGGCACGTCGGGGTTGTTGATCATGCGGTGGCGGTGGTCGCCCAGCTGCTCTTCGAACTGCTTGAAGTAGCGCATCGTGTCTTCGTCGAAGAAGTCCGGCACGGCGGAGGTTTCCACCACCTGCCCATTCACCGTGAGGCGCTTGTTCAGGTAGGCCACTTCGTCGCCGGGCACGCCCACCACGCGCTTGATGTAGTCCATGCTGGGCTGGGGCGGGTAGCGGAACACCATCACATCGCCGCGCTGGGGCGCATTGCCCTGCGTGAGCTTGGTGTTGATGACGGGCAGGCGGATGCCGTAGGTGAACTTGTTCACCAGGATCAGGTCGCCCACCAGCAGCGTGGGAATCATCGAGCCCGAAGGAATCTTGAACGGCTCGAACAGGAACGAGCGCAGCAGGAACACCACGGCGATCACCGGGAACAGGCCGGCGGTCCAGTCCAGCCACCAGGGCTGCATCAGGATGCGGTCCTTGGCCTCCTGCACGTCGCCGTCCACCTTCTGGATGCCCATGCGGTCCAGTTCGGCGCGCCGATGGGCCGCCGCATCTTCGATCGCCTGGGCCGCCCTGCGGCGGCGCGGCAGGAAGACCAGCCGCTCGGCCAGCCAGTAGGCCCCCGTCACCACGGTCGCCAGGAACAGCAGCAGGGCGAAGTTGCCTTCGATGGCCCCCATGTACCAGGCCCCAACGTAGGCCACGAAAGCGGCGAGGATCACGGAGGTCACGTATTGCATGGCCTGCATCTCAGTCTTCCACCTGCAAAATGGCCAGGAACGCTTCCTGGGGCACTTCCACCGAACCGATCTGCTTCATGCGTTTCTTGCCTGCTTTTTGTTTCTCGAGAAGCTTGCGCTTGCGGCTGATGTCGCCGCCGTAGCATTTTGCCAGCACGTTCTTGCGCAACGCCTTGATGGTTTCGCGCGCGATGATGTTCGCGCCGATCGCCGCCTGGATGGCCACGTCGTACATCTGGCGGCTGATGATCTCGCGCATCTTGGCCACCACGGCACGGCCGCGGTACTGCGACTGCGAGCGGTGCACGATGATGGACAGCGCATCGACCTTCTCGCCGTTGAGCAGGATGTCCACCTTCACCACGTCGGAGGCTCGGTACTCCTTGAATTCGTAGTCCATCGACGCATAGCCGCGCGACACCGACTTGAGCTTGTCGAAGAAGTCCAGCACGATCTCGCCCAGCGGCATCTCGTAGGTCAGCATGACCTGGCGGCCGTGGTAGGCCATGTTCATCTGCACGCCACGCTTCTGGTTGGCCAGCGTCATCACCGGGCCGACGTAGTCTTGCGGCATGTAGAGATGCACCGTCACGATGGGCTCGCGCACCTCCTCCAGTCGGCCCTGGTCGGGCATCTTGGAGGGGTTCTCGACCATCACCACTTCGCCGTCGGCCTTCACCACTTGGTAGACCACGCTGGGCGCGGTCGTGATCAGGTCCTGGTCGAACTCGCGCTCCAGGCGTTCCTGCACGATTTCCATGTGCAGCAGGCCCAGGAAGCCGCAGCGAAAGCCGAAGCCCAGCGCCTGGCTGACTTCGGGCTCGTAGTGCAGCGAGGCATCGTTGAGCTTGAGCTTTTCCAGCGCATCGCGCAGCGAGTCGTACTCGCTCGCTTCGGTCGGGTACAGGCCGGCAAACACCTGGGGCTGGATTTCCTTGAACCCCGGCAGCGCTTCGGTCGCCGGACCGGCATTGTTGGGCAGCTTCTTTTCCAGCGTGATGGTGTCGCCCACCTTGGCGGCCTGCAGTTCCTTGATGCCGGCAATGATGTAGCCCACCTGGCCGGCGTCGAGCGAGTTGCGCGATTCGTTCGCGGGCGTGAACACACCCAGGTTGTCGGCGTTGTACACCGCGCCGCTGGCCATCATCTTGAAGCGCTCGCCCTTCAGCAGGCGGCCATCGACCACACGCACCAGCATCACGACGCCGACGTACGGATCGAACCAACTGTCGATGATCATTGCGCGCAGCGGGCCATCGGCCTGGCCGCGCGGCGCAGGCACCTTGGCCACGATGGCTTCGAGAATCTCATCGATGCCCATGCCCGTCTTGGCAGAGCAGGGAATCGCATCGGTTGCATCGATACCGATCACGTCCTCGACTTCGGCCTTCGCGTTGTCGGGATCCGCGTTCGGCAGGTCCATCTTGTTCAGCACGGGCACCACCTCCACGCCGAGGTCCAGCGCGGTGTAGCAGTTGGCCACGGTCTGGGCTTCCACGCCCTGCGACGCATCGACGACCAGCAGCGCACCTTCGCAGGCCGAAAGCGAGCGCGAGACTTCATACGAGAAGTCCACGTGGCCCGGCGTGTCGATCAGATTGAGGTTGTAGATCTGGCCGTCTTTGGCCTTGTATTGCAGCGCCGCCGTCTGCGCCTTGATGGTTATCCCACGCTCTTTTTCGATGTCCATCGAGTCGAGCACCTGGGCTTCCATATCACGCTCGGCAAGCCCGCCACAGCGCTGAATCAAGCGATCCGCCAAGGTCGATTTGCCATGGTCGATGTGCGCAATGATGGAAAAATTTCTGATGTGGTTCATCAAGGGAAAGCGACAAGTGATTGAATTAAAACGGAGCGCACAAGAAAAAAAGGGCGCGTCAAATGGTGACGCGCCCTGAACCAACAATCATTTGGCAACTGCGATGGTTGGAACTTCATTGTAGGCAAAAAGGCCGAGAGGGAAAGTCCGCCCGACAAGGTTCAGAAGGCGTTGCCGCCTTGCAACGCGCATTTTATACACAGCTTATTCACAAAACGCTTTCCACTTCCGGAATAACTTGTGGGCACACTGTGGATCACCTGTGAATGGTTAACGACCATCCCACATGGTGGCGCAGAGTTGAATCGATATGCATTTAAGCCGTGCAAAGCAGGCGCCATTCTATCGAAAACGATCAATGGAAATGCCGCGCAAAAACGTTGAGGGACCAAACCGGATTTCTGCGCAAAGGCCCCAAACCCCACTTTGGGATGGGGCCTTGTGCGTTCACCGGTCAACGTGCCGGACGGATCAACGCATATTGGGCCCATTCGCCGCGGCGGAACAGCACGTTGATGGGCTTGCTCTTGTCCGCCTTGGCCAGGGCCGCCTCGAAGTCCTTCAGGTTGGCCACTTCGATATTGGCGATGGAAAGAATCACGTCGCCTTCGCGCAGGCCGGCACGCGCGGCCGAATCCGTGGCCGCGTTGACCCGCAGCCCACCCTTGAGCTTCAGCTCCTTTTTCTGGGCTTCAGTCAGCTCTGCAACCGCCAGGCCCAGTTGCTGGGCGGCTGGAGAAGGCTTGGGTTTTGCGCTTTCACGCTCGCCACCTTTGCTCGCCACCGGTTTGTCATCCGGCTCGATCTCGGCCACGGTAATGGAGAGATCTTTGCTCGCACCTCGGCGGAAGACCGTCACGGTGCTCTTGTTGCCCGGTTTGGTATTGCCCACCAGGCGCGGCAGATCGGCGGTTTTTTTCGATGGTCTTGCCGTCGAACTTCGTGATGATGTCACCCGCCTCCACGCCCGCCTTGTCGGCAGGAGACCCCGCCTCCACCCCACTCACGAGCGCCCCCTGGGGCTTGCCCAGACCGATCGACTCGGCCACATCCTTGGTGACCTGGCCGATCTGCACGCCGATGCGCCCGCGCGTCACGCGACCCGTGGCACGCAACTGGTCGCTGACCCGAATGGCCTCATCCATCGGAATGGCGAAGGAGATCCCCATGAAGCCGCCCGAGCGAGAGTAGATCTGGCTGTTGATGCCGACGACCTCGCCACGCATGTTGATCAGCGGTCCGCCGGAGTTGCCCGGGTTGATCGCGACGTCCGTCTGGATGAAGGGCAGGTAATCGCCCGTGTCGCGCTGCTTGGCGCTGACGATGCCCGCGGTCACAGAGTTTTCAAGCCCGAAGGGCGAGCCGATCGCCATGACCCACTCACCGACCCGCAGCCGGTTGAGATCGCCCACCTTGACGGCCGGCAATCCGGTGGCTTCGATCTTGACCACGGCCACATCCGTACGCTTGTCGGCGCCCACGATCTTGGCTTTGAACTCGCGCTTGTCGGTCAGGGTGACGATGACCTCGTCCGCGCCCTCCACCACGTGCGCGTTGGTCATCACATAGCCGTCTTGCGTGAGGATGAAGCCAGAGCCCACGCCGCGTGGCTGCTCTTCCTCGGGCTGTGCACGGGGGCGCTGCTGGCGCTGCGCATTGGGCGGCACGGGCACGCCGAAGCGGCGGAAGAACTCGAGCATCTCCTCGTCCATGGCGTTCGGGCCGGCACGCTCCGCGGCTTTTTCCAGCGTGCGGATGTTGACCACCGACGGCCCGACCTGATCCACCAGGTCCGTGAAATCCGGCAGGCCCCGGACCGTGGGTGGCGGCGTTTGCGCCAACACAGTGACAGGCACAGCCGCAGAGGCAGCGGTCAATGCCATCGCGACGGCCACCGCGCACGATTGCAGATTTTTCCAGTTCGTCGTCATCGGCATCATCGTTCTTTCAAAATTCAGAGGAGACATCGGGAGCAGCAAAAGGACTTCGTATTGCAAGGTTCACATTTGGTTCCCGCCACACTACAGTCAGCAGCCCATGCATCCGCCCCGGTGGGACGGCTTGGGCAGCAGCGGCACTGCTCAACGGGCGTATTCCAATTGCTCGGCCACCAGCCGCAAGGTTTCCTGCGGCACCTCACCCACCGCCGTGAGCCACATGTTGCCTGAAACGCGTTGCGCCAGGGTCTGGGTGGCCCCCATGCTGCCCGCGCTCGGGCCGGCAGCATGGCGGGAGGCGTCGTAAGGCTCCAGGAAGAGCGAGACCGTCGCCAGCCCATCCGAGAGCAGGCAATGCAAGGGAAGGCCCGACTGCGCAACAGCCGCATCCTCTTGCTTGTAGCAATCCCCAGGGGTGAATCCACCCACCGGCGCTCTCAGACGCCAGCCTTCGGCTTGCGCGGTGGTCTTGCGCATGGCAACCCTGACCACCCGGAAGTCGCGTATGTCATCCATCATGCCCACGAGGCGCGCAAATGGCACCGCGTTATCCAGCTCCAGCTGAGAAAACGCCGCCTGCTCCAGCACGCGCCCCCGCAGGTCGAGGGTCTGCAGCTTCAAGATCAAACCCGAGGCTTCGGCCACCCACATGCGGTAACCGAATCGCAGCCCATCCCTGGGTCGCAGCCAAGCCACTTCACTTTCGTGGCCCGCAACGCGTTCACGCCCCAAGGTCTGCACCGTGTAGTGCGCATCCAGTCCGCGATCAGCCGTTTCCGGCAGCCGCGGGAACAAGCTGGGCATGTCGCGACGATCCTCACGCACCATGCGCGCCTGGGGCAAGAAGGTGCGGACGAGCCCCTCCCGGCGATAGACCACCCGGGGCGACCCGTTCAATGCCTCAATGCGCTCGATCTGGTCGTTTCCATCGGCCGCATGCCAGATGCGGGAACTCACCATGGCGCCCGATGCAGACAACACCACAAAAGTACCGCTGTAGCTGTGCTCTCGGGAGGCGCGATGAATGCGCTCCAGCCATCCGGAAATGGAGCGTGCGTCGCCAGACACCACCGCACTGGATGCAGCAACGGCGGGCGGCGGCCCGGCGAACGCGTGGCCCGAACCGGCCACGAGCAGCACCCACGCCAGAGCGTGGCGCATTGAAGCCGCCCTATTCAGGTAGCCCGCCAAGGCACGAACACCTCTGACTCGAGGCTGGTGAGCGGCGTACAAGGGGCCTTTCTGGCCTGTCTTCACGATCTCAGCGCGCCGGAGCCTCGAAGGTGGCATTGCGCAGGAAACCCGCCGGCATTTGCAGCGCCGACGTGTTGCCAAACTGTTTGTGCGCGGCCAGCAACTCATCCAGCCGCGGATCGCGGATCATGACCTGCGGTGCGCTTCCTTCCGTTGCGTCTGCCACCGCCACCGCCGCAGGAGCGGCGGTCACTGGCGCAGCGGAAGCCATCTGCGCTCCTTCGGACCCAGCCTGAATCCCCGTCATGGCCGTCCATCCGATTGCACCGACAGCGGCGAGCGAAGCAAAACCCGCAGCCATTTTCCAGCGAAACACGGAGGCATTGGCGGCCACAGCAGGCGTCACGACCTCCGCGACAGCTCCTTGCACGACGGCACTGGCCACCAACGGAGGACGCTGAATGCCCTCCGCTTCGATCTGGCTGCGAAGCCGGTCCACCAGTGAGGAATTCACCGGACGCGCCAACTCGGAAGAGCGAAGCACGTCGCCGATCAGGTGATACATCTGCCACGTTTCAAAGCCGTCCGCATTGCTGCTGGCATAGTCCACGGCTTGACCAAACTCCTGGCCTCGCAGCTGCCCATCCGCAAGGGCAGACAAATGTTCACGCATTTTCAGATCGTCATTCATGGTCGTTCCCCAGCCATCACGTTTTGCTTCACTGCTCTGCCATTCACACCGCGCTACCACCGCTTGCCCGACTGCTTCTCCAACAAAGGGCGGACACGGGCCGATATGGCTTCCCGCGCTCGAAAGATACGGGAACGTACGGTGCCGATGGGGCAATCCATGGCAGCCGCAATCTCCTCGTAGGTCAACCCTTCAATCTCACGCAATGTCACCGCCTGGCGCAAATCTTCAGGCAGCGCATCCATTGCAGCGTTCACCGCCACCGCGATTTCCTGGGCTGCGAGCACGGTCTCGGGCGTCTCGTCGGTGGTTAGTTCATGCCCCAGTCGGGAAGTTTCATCGTCGTCATCACTTCCTCGCAAGGCATTTTCCGAGATGACGGGATTGCGCTTCATGTCGACCAGCGCCTTCTTGGCGGTGTTGACCGCGATCCGATAGAGCCAGGTATAGAACTGCGCCTCTCCCCGGAATTGGTGCAGTGCGCGATACGCCCGGATGAACGTTTCCTGGGCAATGTCCTGTACGAGATCGGAGTCGCGGACCATGCGACCAATGAGCCGTTCGATGCGCCGCTGATACTTGATCACCAGCAGTTCGTACGCCCTCTGGTCACCCGCAACCGTGCGCTCCACAAGCTGAAGGTCACTGTCGGCGGAAGGCGGGGGCATGGAAGCAGTCATGAAAAAAGGGGCTCACGCGTCGCCGCGCCGGACAGAGAACATGCCGTCGGCACGGGGCTCTGGCTTGGGGCGCGAATATACCGCACGGCGCAGCGCCGCCCAGGCCTCCCGCGGCTGGGTACGCTCGAGGCACAACCACTGGGTCTGGCCATCGACTCCATGCAGTTGCACCAAGAGGAAAGACTGGAAATCCGCATGGACAACCAATTCACCTGCAACAGGCATTTCTGCATTTTGATTCAAGGACCAATGCAAACCATCCCAATGCAGGGCACCCACGGGCAGCCGGAACCAAAAGCGCCAAGCCAGGCCGGCAAACGCGCCCCACAAGACGAAGAACACGGTGCCTCGAAGCAGGCCATCCCCAGCAGATTGCGCGATCCACGCGGCAAAGCCCCCAATGCCAGCAAGCAGGGCGCCAGCAATGAACCAGCCCAACCTGCGGCTCCGCGCCACCTCATGGCGGGTCGCTGGGGCATGAAAAGACTTGGCGGAGCGGGTCATTGCCGAGCCCACCCTTCCATCACAGCTGGCCGACCGGCACCGCGCAGCGGTCTGGCCACCCCGTCAAACGCGCTTGAAAACCAGCGTGCCGTTGGTGCCGCCAAAACCAAAATTGTTCTTCACCGCGATGTTCATCTTCATGTCTCGGGCGACGTTGGCGCAGTAGTCCAGATCGCATTCCGGGTCTTGCTCGAAGAGATTGATGGTTGGGGGCGCCTTCTGGTCACGCAACGCCATCACGGTGAACACGCTTTCAATCCCACCCGCACCGCCCAGCAAATGGCCGGTCATCGACTTTGTCGAGCTGATCACCGTCTTTTTGGCATGCTCGCCCAAAGCGGCCTTGATCGCATGGGTTTCGTTCAAATCGCCCAATGGCGTTGAGGTGCCGTGGGCATTGAGGTAATCCACCTCCTCGGCGTTGACGCCGGCATTGCGCAGCGCGGCCTGCATGGCACGGCGAGGGCCGTCCATATTGGGCGCCGTCATGTGCCCCGCATCGGCGCTCATGCCATAGCCGGACAATTCTGCGTATATCTTGGCGCCGCGGGCTTTGGCGTGCTCGTATTCTTCCAGCACCAGCACCCCTGCACCCTCGCCCAATACGAAGCCATCGCGGCCTTTGTCCCATGGGCGGGAGGCAGTCTTTGGATCATCGTTGCGAGTGGACAAGGCGCGCATGGCAGCAAAGCCACCCACACCCAGGGGAGAAACCGTGGCTTCCGTGCCGCCAGCGACCACCACATCGGCGTCGCCATACTCGATCTTGCGTGCTGCCTCACCGATGCAATGCAGGCCCGTAGTACATGCCGTCACCACGGAAAGGTTCGGACCTTTGAAACCAAAGCGCATCGATACATGACCCGCCACCATGTTGATGATGGATGCTGGAACAAAAAAAAGGCGTGATCCGGCGAGGACCCCGGCTTTCCAGTTCTGCATGGGTGTTTTCGATCAACGGCAACCCACCAATCCCAGACCCGATGATGCAGCCGATGCGCGTTGCCAACTCTTCGTCCAACGCCTCGCCGGTCGGAAGGCCGGCATCACGCACCGCCTCATCCGCCGCAGCGATGCCGTAATGGATGAAGGTATCCATCGTGCGTGCATCCTTGGCGCTCATGTAGGCGCCAAGATCGAATCCCTTGACCTCACCCGCGATCTTGCAGGCAAAGTTCGAAGCGTCGAACTTGGTGATGAGGTCAATGCCGGATTGACCGGCCAGGATGTTGGCCCAGGCATCTGCCACCGTGTTTCCGACGGGGGTGATGCAACCCAGGCCGGTCACGACGACGCGACGACGGCTCATGCGCTAAGACTTTCTACGAATCTGTCTGAACTGAAGGCGCTCAGGCCTTCTGATGGGTATTGGCGTAGTCGATGGCGTTTTGCACCGTGGTGATCTTCTCTGCGTCTTCGTCAGGAATCTCGATGCCGAACTCGTCTTCCAGCGCCATCACCAGCTCCACCGTGTCCAGCGAGTCAGCGCCCAGGTCGGCCACAAAAGCCTTTTCATTGGTGACTTGCGATTCTTCAACGCCGAGTTGTTCGGCAATGATCTTTTTGACACGTGCTTCGATATCGCTCATGGTTTCCCTTTGAGGGTTGTGAATGAATCCGCGATTCTAGCTGCTTCGGGATCAGTCCCCTACCAGCCCGCCGTCGCGATGAATCGGCGCTAACTTTGCTCAATTACATGTACATGCCGCCATTGACATGCAACTCCTGACCCGTGACATAACCAGCCTCTGCCGATGCCAGATAGGCAACCGCATGGGCAATGTCTTCTGGGCGGCCCATGTGGCCCATTGGAATCTGCGATTGCAGCGATTGCTGCTGCTCGGCAGGGAGTTGCGCGGTCATGTCGGTCGCAATGAAGCCAGGGGCCACGCAGTTCACGGTAATGCCCCGGCTGGCCAGTTCACGGGCAAGGGCACGCGCCATGCCTGCCACGCCCGCCTTCGCTGCCACATAGTTGGCTTGGCCGGGATTGCCTGCCGACCCCACCACGCTGGTGATGTTGATGATGCGACCGAAGCGCTGTTTCATCATGGGTCGAATGACGGCGCGGCTCACCTGGAACACGGCCTTCAGATTGGTGTCGATGACCGCATCCCAGTCGTCGTCCTTCATGCGCATGGACAACGTGTCGCGGGTGATGCCAGCATTGTTCACCAGCACATGCAAACCACCGTGCTGCTTCACGATGGTGTCGATCAACGCGTCGACAGCCGCCACATCCGTGACGTTCAGATTCACACCGTGGCCGCCGCCGGACGACAGTGCCTGAGAGATGCGCTGAGCGCCCTCATCCGTCGTCGCGGTACCGATCACCAAATAACCACGGGCCGTCAACACGGCCGCGATGGCAGCGCCGATGCCGCGCGATGCGCCAGTGACCAGCGCTACCTGGGGCTTTTCATTCAACGAAGGGGTATCGCTCATGCCAACAATGCTCGTGTTTCGGCCAGCGTGGCCGGGTCATAAATAGAAGCAGCGACCAGCTCTGGATCGATGCGCTTCGCCAAGCCCGCCAGCACCTTTCCAGGGCCGCACTCCACCAGATGCGTCACGCCGCGGGCTTTGAGCGCCTGCACGCACTCCACCCAGCGCACCGGACCGAAGGCTTGGCGGTAAAGCGCATCGCGGATGGCATCCGCCTCCTGCCGGACCGCGACATCCACGTTGTTGACGACTGGGATCTGCGGGGCCGCCAAGGAAAGCGCCGACAGGGCCTCCCGCAATTTCTCGGCTGCCGGCTTCATTAGGCTGGAGTGAAAAGGAGCGGATACCGGCAAGGGCAACGCACGCTTAGCGCCAGATGCCTTCAACAGTTCGCACGCCTTGTCGACGCCGGCTTTCGTGCCCGCAATCACGGTCTGGATGGGGTCGTTGAAATTCACGGCCTCCACTACTTCACCGCCATCCGCACCGAAAGATGCCGCCGCCGCAGCGCAACCTTCGATCACTTTGTGTGCATCCATGCCCAGAATGGCAGCCATGGCACCCACACCGACGGGAACTGCCTCCTGCATGGCGGCAGCACGCAGACGAACGAGCGGCGCGGCCTGCGCCAGCGTCAGCACCCCTGCCGCCACCAACGCCGAATATTCGCCGAGCGAGTGGCCGGCCACCGCTGCCGGGACATCACCGCCCTCCGAGACCCATGCGCGCCATGCGGCCACGCCAGCGACGAGCATGACCGGCTGGGTATTGGTCGTCAGCGAAAGCGCTTCTTTCGGGCCCTCATGAATCAAGCGTGCGATGTCTTCGCCCAGGGCGTCGGAAGCCTCCTGCAGGGTTTGCGCTACCACAGGGTGGTCGCCCCAGGCATCCAGCATGCCGACCGACTGGGAGCCCTGGCCGGGAAAAACAAATGCAAAAGATTTTTTGGTCGTCATAAACGAATGGTCAAAACCGCCTTCACCGCTTAATTTTTCGGCGTTTCAAGCTACAGTTTCAGGAGCACCGCACCCCATGTAAAACCGCCTCCCACGCCCTCCAGAAGCAACGTCTGTCCGGGCTTGGCCTGGCCGGTGCGAACCGCATGATCGAGTGCCAGGGGAATCGACGCCGCCGAAGTGTTGCCATGCTGGTCTACGGTGACGACCACCTTGTCCATCGACAGGCCCAGCTTCTTCGCCGTACTTTGCATGATGCGGATATTGGCTTGGTGAGGGATCAGCCAGTCCACGTCCGCATCGGTCAGGCCGGCCTTCTCCAGGGCAGCACGGGCTGCCTTTTCCAGCACACCCACAGCCAGCTTGAAAACGGCCTGGCCATCCATCTTGAGCAACGGGTCACCCAGAATCTGCCCGCCATAGACGTTGCCCGGCACGCACAGAATGCCCACATGCCGGCCATCGGCATGCAGATCGCTCGACAGGATGCCAGGAGTTTCCGAAGCTTCCAGTACCACGGCGCCTGCGCCGTCGCCGAACAGCACGCAGGTGGTGCGGTCATCAAAATCGAGGATGCGGCTGAATACCTCCGCACCCACGACAAGGGCGCGGCGGGCGCTGCCGGACTGGATCATGGCGTCTGCCACGGTCAGCGCATACACGAAACCACTGCAGACGGCCTGCACATCGAAAGCCGGGCATCCATTGGCCCCCAACTTGTTTTGCAAGATGCAGGCGGTCGAAGGGAAAACCATGTCCGGCGTGGACGTGGCGACGATGATCAGATCGATGTCCTGCGGCTGAACTCCAGCCGCCTCCAGCGCATTGCGAGAAGCCTCCAGCCCCAGATCGCTGCTGCAGACATCGCGCTCCGCGAAGTGGCGCGCCCGGATGCCGGTGCGCTCGACGATCCACTCGTCCGATGTCTCCACACCGCGCTGAGCCAACTCGGCCACGAGGTCGGCATTGGTCAGACGACGAGGAGGAAGGCTGCTGCCAGTGCCTGTGATGCGGGAGTAGCGTCTCATCAATATGGGGACCCGACGGCGGTGTTGACAGGCTGGGCATCCGAAGGCGCCAGCAAGGGCGCAGCATGCGCCACCCGCGTCCGGACGCGGTCGAGCAGGTTGTTGCGGGCTGCATCATACGCCCGGTTCAAAGCCTGCTCGAAAGCCATGGCGTCCGCCGATCCGTGACTTTTGAACACCAATCCACGCAACCCTAGCAACGCTGCCCCGTTGTAGCGCCGATGATCCATCCGCTTCATGAGAGCAGATAACACCGGATAAGCCACAACTGCCGCCAGTTTGGTAAAGATATTGCGCTTGAACTCCTGCTTGAGCCCTCCGACGATCATGGAGGCTACGCCTTCGCTGGCCTTGAGAGCCACATTCCCCACGAAACCGTCACAAACCACGATATCGACCGTGCCCTTGAAGATATCGTTGCCTTCCACATTGCCAAAAAAACGAAGATCGCCAGAGTTACCTACCGTACGCAACAATTCACCCGCTTTTTTGATGACTTCACTACCCTTGATTGCTTCCTCGCCGATGTTGAGCAAGCCAACGGTGGGCTCCGAACCCTCTTGAAGCGCAGACACTAGGGCCGAGCCCATCACGGCAAATTGGAGTAGATGCTCAGCGGTGCAATCCACATTGGCGCCCAAATCCAGCACGGTCGTGGCACCACCCTTGGCATTGGGTATCTGGGTCGCAATCGCGGGGCGGTCGATTCCGTCCAGGGTTTTCAGGAGGTAGCGGGCGATGGCCATCAAAGCACCCGTATTGCCCGCAGAAATGGCGGCTTGAGCGGTCCCATCCTTGACCTGCTGGATTGCAACGCGCATGGACGAATCCTTTTTGCGGCGCAAGGCAATCTCCACCGGATCATCCATGGTGACGACCTCGCTGGCAGGGGTGACAGCAGCCCGATCGTGCTTGAAATCCTTCAGGCTTTCGGGCTGACCGACAAGGAGCAAACGGGCTTCGGGATGGTTTTCTAAGAACTGGCGGCACGCCGCTAGCGTGACGCGGGGGCCGTGATCGCCCCCCATGCAGTCAACAGCCAGTGTGATCATGGGCGACTTGTCCGACCGCAGAAAACGACCGGAAGTGAAAATACAGCGAACAAAACAAAGGCCCGCGCTACCAATTTCGTAGCAGCGGGCCTCGGCGCGCGAGTTAAATCAGGCTTCAGACTTGTTCTTCAGCACTTGGCGGCCACGGTAGAAACCGTTGGGGCTGATGTGGTGGCGCAGATGGGCTTCGCCGGTAGTGGGCTCGACAGCCGTGCCAGGCACGTTGAGAGCGTTATGCGAACGGTGCATACCGCGCTTGGAAGGGGATTTTTTGTTTTGCTGAACAGCCATGGTGGCTCCTGAGTCTTGAAGGGTTGGTAAAAACGCGATCAGCCCATAAAGACACGAGGGGGATTCGCGCGAAGCCCTCGATTATAGCCCAAACGGTTTTCAGTCTTCCGCCTTGTCTTTTCGCAAGGCTGCCAGTGCCGCAAAAGGGTTGGGCTTTTGCGCACTGGCCTCTTCGAAATCCTCGTCGCTGGATTCCATTGGCACGGGGGCCGGGCATTCGTCTGCCGCGGCACCAGAGGCAATGCCATGAGCAGCTCGTCTTCGATCAACTCTCGCAGATTGAACTCGCGGCTCAAGGCCAGCAGGTCTTCATCGCTCTCGTCGTCCAGCGCTTCCGCCGTGGCTTCATCCGCCACGAAACGGAACTCACGCTGCACCTGAAGCGGCACATCCACCGATCCGAGGCAGCGCTGGCAAGTCATGGGAAGCGCCGCGTTCACTGTGAGCCGCAGCCAGATCTGTCCGCCGATGCCATGCGTGCTGCGCACTTCGCCGTCAACCGCCCAATCCACCATGAGATCCGGGTGCAGGCCCTTGGCTTCCTGGGCCAGGCGTTCGTACTTCAAAAGGGAGTCATGGCCGGACAGGTGACCGCCCGCCTGCGCGAAGGCTTTGACATCGAGGCGCTGAGGGGAGAATTCCTTGGTCATGGCGGCAGTGTAAGAGAATCAGCGCATGCCTCAATCCCCTTCCCTGCCCCGCCGTCTGGTGCTGGGCTCGACCTCCCGCTACCGGGCCGAACTGCTCTCCCGCCTGCGTCTGCCTTTCGATGTCGCAGCGCCCGACGTCGACGAAACACCCCACGCCGGCGAGGCGCCCAGCACCCTCGCCTTGCGGCTGGCCATGGCCAAAGCCCGCGCCGTTTCTGCGGCCCACCCGGACGCCGTAGTGATCGGATCCGATCAAGTGGCGGATTTCTCGGGACAACCGCTGGGCAAGCCCGGCACACACGAGAAAGCGGTCGCCCAGCTGCAACGGATGCGGGGCCACAGCGTCGTGTTCCAGACCGCGGTGGCAGTGGTTTGCGCCGCCACGGGGTTTGAAAAGGTGGAGTTGGCCCCGGTGGAAGTTCGCTTCCGCGACCTGTCCGATGCGGAGATCGAGCGCTACCTGCTCGCCGAGCAACCGTACGACTGCGCCGGCAGCGCCAAAAGCGAAGGATTGGGCATCAGCCTGCTCGACAGCATCCAAAGCGATGACCCGACAGCGCTTATCGGCCTGCCGCTGATCCGGACCTGTCGCATGTTGCGCGCCGCCGGAATGGAACTGCCATGACAGCCGCATCGACCGGCACGCTCTACCTGGTGCCCGCACCGCTCGACTTCGGCTGCGACATCCAAGCCCCCCTGGATCAATCCCTGCCTGCCGCGACATTGCAGGCGGCGTCGCAAATCACCCACTGGATCTGCGAGAACGCCAAGAGTACCCGCGCATACCTCAAGCGCGTCGATGCGTTGTTCCCCCTGAAGCTGCCGCTGCAGTCGCAGCAGATCGACGAGTTGCCGCGCGAAGTGCACAAGAAAGGCGACCATGGTGCAGACGGCCATGTGACCTTCGACGCCCGCACGTTGCTGACGCCCGCTTTGGCGGGCAACGACATGGGCCTGGTGAGCGAGGCAGGCATGCCTGCGGTGGCGGACCCTGGCAGCTCGGTGGTGCGTGCCGCGCACGATTGCGGGCTGAGGGTGGTGCCACTGGTAGGCCCCGTGTCGCTCTTGCTGGCGCTGGCGTCGAGCGGTCTCAATGGACAGGGTTTTGCTTTTGCAGGCTACCTGCCGCAGGATCCGGCCCAGCGCACCCAGCGCATCCGCGAACTGGAAGCCCTGGCGCTCAAGCAGGGACAAACGCAACTGTTCATCGAGACCCCGTACCGCAACGCCGCGCTGTGGCAGGCCTTGGTACAAACCTTGCAGCCCAATACCCGGCTGGCAATTGCCAGCGGGCTCACACTGCCGCAGGCGCGCACGGCAAGCCGGCTCGTGCGCCTATGGCGACAGCAAATGGAAGTGCCCGATAACCGGATACCGGCCGTCTTTGCCATTGGGCGCTAGGCCCGATCAACAGATCTCCGGGATTCCAACCGCGGATCAGGACCGCCGGACACCGAGCCCGGCCCGGCGGCAGGCCCGGATAGCGAGCCCTCAGCGGATGGCCGGTGCGCCCTTGATGGCCTGCACGGCCGTCTGGCCCATGGCAGCGCCGAATTTTTTGACCAGCCGCTCAGCAACGTTGTCGCGGCGGGTGTAGTCGATGATGTCTTCCGCCTTGACGACCTCGCGTGCCACATAGTCGAGGTTGCCCAGGTGGTCGGCCAACCCCATCTCCACCGCCTGCTGGCCGGTCCAGAACAGGCCGCTGAAGGTGTCCGCCGTGGGCTTGAGCCGATCGCCG
The DNA here is from genome assembly GCF_057541515.1 of Acidovorax sp. KNOB132. NCBI lineage: Bacteria > Pseudomonadati > Pseudomonadota > Betaproteobacteria > Burkholderiales > Comamonadaceae > Acidovorax > Acidovorax sp. KNOB132. Next base: position 5,177 of record NZ_BAAJYT010000017.1, on the reverse strand, counting down.
CGCCCTTCCTTGACCACATGGATGAACTGCTGGTGGATCTGGTCCAGCATGGCCTGCGCATAGGCGCGCTGCTTTTCGGTCTGCGGGCTGAACGGGTCGAGGAATCCCTTGTTCTCGCCCGCCGTCAGCAGGCGACGCTCCACACCCAGCTTTTCCATCGTGCCGGTGAAGCCGAAGCCATCCATCAGCACGCCGATGCTGCCGACGATGCTGGCCTTGTCCACGTAGATCTCGTCGGCGGCGGCGGCGATGTAATAGGCGGCCGATGCGCAGGTTTCCTCCACCACGGCATAGACGGGCTTGTTGTACTTGGCCTTCAGGCGAATGATCTCGTCATTGATGATGCCGGCCTGCACCGGGCTGCCGCCCGGCGAGTTGATGAGCAGCACCACGGCCTGCGATCCGGAGTCTTCGAAGGCACTGCGCATGGCCGCCACCACGAACTCGGCGCTGGCTTCGGCCCCCGCGGCGATCTCACCCTTGATGTCCACCACCGCCGTGTGGGGCGTGCTCTTGCTCGTGCTGGTAGCGTCGCGCGCCAGCAACACCCAGGCCACGGCAATCAGGAAGACCAGCCACGCCAACCGGGTAAAAATGCGCCAGCGGCGTGCGGAGCGCTGCTCGGACAAGGTCGCGAACACCAGCTTTTCCAACACGTCACGCTCCCAGCCTGGCATCTTCGCAGGGTCTTTTGCTTCTTTTTCAGTAGCAGTCTGTGCCCACAGATCGGGCGCTGGCGGGGGAGTCTGCCCAGAACCAAAAGGTTCGGGCCGGGTCGGTTCGGTCATTTGTCAGAATTCGACAGGTTGCAAGTGGGGTTCAGTATGCCAGCGCACTACGCCCTGGCCTTCGGAGAGTTGGATCTTCACCAGGCCACCGCGGCACGGGCCACCCGCGCAAGCGCCCGTATCGGGCCGATAGGCGGCGCCGTGCGTGGCGCACAGCAGCCACTGGCCGGTGTCGTCGAAGAATCGGTCCGCCTGGTAGTCCATTTCCATCGGCACGTGCGTGCAACGGTTCAGGTAGGCATGGGGCCGGCCTTCGAAGCGCACGGCAAAGGCGCGGCAGGCCTGGCCGGCGTATAAAACATCGAAAGCAACGGCCTGCCCGCCGTCCACCAGATCGGCGCTGGGGCACAGGTCGATGGGTTGCAAGGAAGGGGCCATGGCAAGGTACCGACGATGGGCTGGCGGGCGGCTGCAGCGTCAGGCGTGCCGCAAAAGCCAGGCGTGCAGTTCCGGTACGGAATGCATGACGGCCAGGGGTTGGAGGCTGTCGAACTCGCCGGGCTCGTGCGCTCCGTAGCTCACTCCCACGCTGGAGCACCCGGCCGACAGGGCCATCTGCAGGTCGTGGGTGGTGTCGCCGATCATCAACACGCGTTCCGGCGCCACATCGAACTCGGCCATCAACTCCTGGAGCATGAGCGGATGCGGCTTGCCAGCGGTTTCGTCGGCCGTGCGCGAACCATCGAACATGCCCCGCAGCGCCACGGTGTGCAGCACCTCGTCCAGGCCGCGCCGGCTCTTGCCGGTCGCCACGGCCAGCAAGTGCCCTCGTGCACGCAGGTCTTCCAGCATGGGCAGCACGCCGGCAAACAGGCTCAGATCGTCCTGGTGCTTGAGGTAGTGGTAGCGGTAGCGATTGCCCAGTTCGGCGTGTCTTTCCGGCGGCACGTCGGGTGCGGCGTGGGTCAGCGCCTGCATGAGACCCATGCCGATCACCCAGGCCGCGGCCTGATCGGTCGGAACCGTGCCGCCGACGTCGCGCACGGAGTCCTGAATGCAGCGCACGATGATGGCGGTGGAGTCGTACAGGGTGCCGTCCCAATCGAAAGCGATGAGGTCGAAGCGGCGGCGTGGGGTCGTGGGCATGGTGTTCAGGCAGTGGCGGCGGTGAATTGCGCCAGATCAGGCGGCAACTCTGCGCGCAGTTCGATGCGCTCGCCGTGGGAGGGATGAGCGAACTGTAACCGCCACGCATGCAGGAACATGCGCTTGAGGCCGTGCTTGTGCAGCCGCTTGTTGAGTTCGAAGTCGCCGTATTTGTCGTCGCCCGCGATCGCATGGCCCTGGCTGGCCAGGTGCACGCGGATCTGGTGGGTGCGTCCGGTCTTAATGGTGACTTCCAGCAGACTCATGGCCGGCAGCCCCTCGGCCGCGCGCGCCGGCAGGTGGCTGCGCACTTTCACGAGGGTGATGGAGCGCATGCCGTCCGGGTCTTCCGGCGTGGTCACCCGCACCCGCCGCTCGCCATCGGCCTGCAGATACTTGTGCAGGGGCGTGTCGATCACTTTCTTGTTGGCGGCCCAGGTGCCGGGCACCAGGGCCAGGTAGGTCTTGCCGGTTTCCCGCTCCCGGAACTGGTCCTGCAGGTGCGTGAGCGCGGAACGCTTCTTGGCCACGAGGAGGATGCCCGAGGTCTCGCGGTCCAGGCGGTGCACGAGTTCCAGGAACTTTGCCTGGGGACGTGCCTGCCGCAACTGCTCGATGACGCCGAAGCTCACGCCGCTGCCGCCATGCACCGCCACGCCCGCGGGCTTGTCGATGGCGATCAGGTGGTCGTCCTCCAGCAGGATGGGGAATTCGCGGGCCGGCGCCGGGCGCTCGGCCTTCTCAGCCACCTTGTCCGAGATACGCACGGGCGGCAGGCGCACCTGATCGCCCGTGGCGACCCGGGTGTCCGCGCTGGCGCGGCCCTTGTTGATGCGCACTTCGCCGCTGCGGATGATGCGGTACACGTGCGTTTTGGGAACGCCCTTCAGATGGCGTATCAGAAAGTTATCGAGCCTTTGGCCGGCAGAGTCTTCGTCGACTTCGACGATGCGGGCCGCAGCGGGGGCGGGGTTCGGGGCACGGTCCGTCGCCGGTTTGCCCCCTATAATGTGTTTCACCTGCGCGATGTTCTGTAAGTGGTTGATTTGTCTGGAGTTTAGTCCACGCAACCTTGCAAGCCGCGCAGGCAGGTCGATGCCAACGGGTGTCGTGTGCGCAGATTGCAGGCCAGATGCCTGTGGTGGCTCCCACGCCGCGCGGCCGGCTGACAAATTGAAACACCGAAACCGGAATCCCCAGTCCGCAGGCCGCCCAACAGGCAGGTTCTGCGGGCGGATCAAAGCGAAAACATGTGGGCATTGTTGGCATGGATTGTGACCCTTTGGCGAAGGCGCCTGCCTTCGGCATGGGCTCCGCAATCGCCGGCATCGCCCGTGCAGCCCGCGCCATCAGCCAAGTCTTTCATGGCAACGCTGCACACATTTCCCCTCGCCCCCATCCACGCGCCCCCGCCACGACTGCGAAGCTAGTGCTTCGCAGCCGCGTGGCTTTGCGGCAATTCCCTTCGTTTCAACGCGTCGGCCCTGGCATCCATGGCTCCTGAAGAGCCTGTGTCATTGGTTTGAATGGTCGGGACGCGCGCCGATGCAGCTTTTTCGCTGCGCGCCGCCCGGCCGACAACGAAAAGGAATCCCATCATGAAGCGGATGCTCATCAACGCCACGCAGCCCGAAGAACGCCGCCTGGCCATCGTCGACGGCCAGAAGCTGCTGGACTACGAAATCGAGATCGAAGGGCGCGAGCAGCGCAAGGGCAACATCTACAAGGCCGTGGTCACCCGCGTCGAGCCCTCGCTGGAAGCCTGCTTCGTCGACTACGGCGAAGACCGCCACGGCTTCCTGCCCTTCAAGGAAATCTCCCGCCAGTACTTCGCCGAAGGCGTCTCGGTCAGCCAGGCGCGCATCAACGACGTGATCCGCGAAGGCCAGGAACTGCTGGTGCAGGTCGAGAAGGAAGAGCGCGGCAACAAGGGCGCTGCTCTGACCACCTTCGTGTCGCTGGCCGGCCGCTATGTGGTGCTGATGCCCAACAACCCGCGCGGTGGCGGCGTGTCGCGCCGCATCGAGGGCGAAGACCGGGCCGAGCTCAAGGAGGCGATGGACCAGCTCGAGTACCCCAAGGGCATGAGCATCATCGCGCGCACCGCCGGCATCGGCCGCACGGCGCCCGAACTGCAGTGGGACCTGAACTACCTGCTCAAGCTCTGGACCGCCATCGACGGCGCGGCCAAGGGCGGCAAGGGCGCCTTCCTGATCTACCAGGAGTCGAGCCTGGTGATCCGCGCGATCCGTGACTATTTCAACGGCGATATCGGCGACATCCTCATCGACACGGACGACATCTACGAGCAGGCGCACCAGTTCATGGCGCACGTGATGCCCGAGCATGCCGGCAAGGTCAAGCGCTACCGCGACGACGCCGCGCTGTTCAGCCGCTTCCAGATCGAGCACCAGATCGAGTCGGCCTACGCCCGCACCGTGACCCTGCCCTCCGGCGGCGCCATCGTGATCGACCACACCGAAGCGCTGGTGAGCGTGGACGTGAACTCCGCCCGCGCCATCAAGGGCGGCGACATCGAGGAAACCGCCACCCGCACCAACCTGGAGGCCGCCGACGAAGTGGCCCGCCAGATGCGCCTGCGCGACCTGGGCGGCCTGATCGTGATCGACTTCATCGACATGGAAGAGTCGAAGAACCGCCGCGAAGTGGAAAACCGGCTGCGCGACGCCCTGCGCCAGGACCGCGCCCGCGTGCAGTTCGGCACGATCAGCAAGTTCGGCCTGATGGAGATGAGCCGCCAGCGCCTCAAGCCCGCGCTGAGCGAAGGCTCCTCCATCCCCTGCCCCCGTTGCGGCGGCTCGGGCCACATCCGCGACACCGAATCGTCGGCGCTGCAGATCCTGCGGATCATCCAGGAAGAGTCCATGAAGGACAACACGGCCGCCGTGCACTGCCAGGTGCCAGTGGAAGTGGCCTCGTTCCTGCTCAACGAAAAGCGCCCCGAGATCGCCAAGATCGAACTCAAGCAGCGCGTGACCGTGCTGATGGTGCCCAACAAGACCCTGGAGACGCCGAACTACAAGCTCGAGCGCCTCAAGCACGACGACCCGCGCCTGGACCACATCGACGCCAGTTACAAGCTCGTCGAAGAAGTGGAAGACCCCACCGCCGTCACGCGCCGCTCGCAGGAGCCCACCAACAAGCAGACCCCGGTGATCAAGGGCGTGCTGCCCGACGCGCCGGCGCCGATCGCCGAGCCCCGTCCGGAAAGCGCGGCCCGCAACCCGTCGCACAGCCGACCCGCGGCAGCGGCCGCCGCTTGCGGCTGCGGCGGCCACCCCG